>OMJB01000017.1 GCA_900299255.1 Sphingobacteriales bacterium | reverse complement strand
GAGCTGATCCAGTTCCAGTCTTTTTCTATGTTCGATGCGTTCACCACCAGCATATACGTTTTGTTCTGCTCTATGCAGTACACCAGCAGGTCATCTACAATACCGCCCTCGTTGTTAGGCAGGCAAGAGTATTGCGCCTTGCCGTCGGTAAGTTTAGACGCATCGTTGCTGGTAACGCGCTGAATCAGCTCCAGCGCATTGGCTCCTTTCAGAATAAACTCACCCATATGGCTTACATCAAATACGCCGGCATTGTTGCGCACACAGGCGTGCTCTTCGTTGATACCGGAGTAGGAAATAGGCATATTATAGCCGGCAAATTCGGCCATTTTTGCGCCCAGCGCGATATGTGTTGCTGTAAAAGGAGTGTTTTTCATATAAGTAGCTTGATTGGCCGCAAAAATAAGCAACGTTGATGATATTAGTTGGACAAGTTGAGGAAGTTATTTTTCTTTTTTGCGAGGCATAAAATCTGCTAATAGCGAACTATATAAAGACTTTTGTAACGAAGCAGAAATGGAAAAGAACGAGTCCGGTTGTTCGTTTTATTAAGTTATCCTATCAATTCAAATGCACACCACCATTTTTTTTCATCACAGGCTGCATCCGTCCTGTCACAAGCAGCATCCGTCCCATCATAGATTTTCAATTTTATGCCGCCACTGGTCTGAAGGACAATTTTCATATTGTAGAATAAGATTGGTTTTTACTATTTGTGTACCCAACAAACGACAATTTCGCAAGTTTTTTATATTTTAATTAGTCTCAAAATTTTTTTGCGACCATCATTGCTCGTTAACGTCAATACATAAACGCCCACTGGGAACGTATCAATATAAATAGTCTCTTGTTTTTTTGTTAGTTTTCTTTTTAAAACTACTTGTCCAAAAACATCCGTAATAATAAAGTCAGACTCCCCACTGTGATTGTTAACTATTTCAATCTTACTATTGGCAGGGTTTGGAAAAGCAGATATTTCATCAGATTCTTCTGGAAATGTTTCACTTAAAGTCAAGCAGCTAGTTAAATTACTAATTTTACGAACTCTGTGATTAAAATAATCAGCAATAAATAAATTATTATTTTTATCTACGCAGATTCCTGTAGGATGATTTAGTTGAGCTAAGGTAGGCAAACCACCATCTCCTGAAAAGCCAGGAGTGCCGTTTCCTGCAATAGTGTTGATAATACCGGTAGTTAAATCTACTTTTCTTACACGATTATTATTTTCATCAGAAAAGTATAGATTGCCACAACTATCAAAACAAATCGCAGTTGGCTTATCAATTTTTGCGTTTGTTGCGAGACCTCCATCGCCCGAATAGCCAACAATTCCATTACCAACAACCGTAGTAATAATCTTAGTTACTGCGTCCACTTTGCGAATTCGCCCATTATCCCAGTCACCAATATATACGTTGCCATGTTTATCAATAGCAAGTCCCAGAACCCTACTGAATTTCGCAGCAGTTGCCAACCCGCCGTCACCACTATAACCACTACTACCTGAACCCGCAAATGCCGAAATAATCATAGAAGACATATCGACTTTTCTTACCCGAGCCCCCCACTCATCAGAAATATATATCACATTACGAAAAGTGTCTACACATAAGCCAAAAACGCTATTAAATGTTGCACGCTTTGCTAGGCCTCCATCACCAGTACCACCAGTAGATCGATTGCCTGCAAATGTATCAATGATACCCGTCGATGACATTACTTTTCGGACTTCATAGTACCAGTAATCAGTTATGTATAAATTGTTGTTTGCATCTACAGATACAGCATATGGTTCTACTAGTTGCGCATTTGTTGCAATGCCTCCGTCACCGCCATGTCCGGCAGAAGTAGCAGTATCACTACCTGCAATGGTTGTAATTATGCCAGTAGTACAGTCGATTTTCCGAACTAACATGTGTTGGCAAACTAATAAATCTCCATTTAAATCAATGGTTAGACCCATTGGGATTGATATACATGAAGCTGTAGCCAGTCCACCATTTCCAGAATATCCACTTACTCCATTTCCAACGTAGGTTGTTATCACTTGGGCCTTAAGGTAAAAAGGCAAGAACATGTAAACTAAAAATAGGCGCATCACTTTCGCCGTTGTTGGCGTCCTCGCCGACAACAACCGCTGATGGATGTTCCCCATGTTATCCGTGTGTTCCATACAAAAAATAATTTTGCGCTGCGCATATGTCAGACGCCCAGGTGGATGCCAGTCTCTTCTCACCCGTCACAGCTTTTGAGCGCAGTAGGGCAACTGACGAATTCCATGCACACAACATAAAGTTATCCTATTTATTTGAAAGCATACCACCATTTTTTTTCCATCACAGGCCGCATCCGTCCTGTCACAAGCCGCATCCGTCCCATCATAGATTTTCAATTTTGTGGTTTCCTATTGGTTTGGTAATTTTATATAGGTCTGCCCTAAAGTATTTTTTAGTAATTGTGGTAGCTGGAAAATCCGCCGTAGTCATAAATAGCATTCCGTGACATCCGTGTAATCACCGAAATCCGTGATTCAGAAAAATTTCCCAAATGGGAAAGAAATGGGAAATTCTTATCCACAAAACGATTGCCATTATTTGATAATCAACCATTTAGCAAAATCGGGTACTTTGCAACAAAAAATGGGAAATCATCAGAAAAATGATAAAAATTACAATCCCTACTTTGTGACCCTTGTGGTAAAACATGGTGACCCTTGTGGTAAAATAGTTGCTACAACACAGCATGGAAAATCAGTGAGATCCGAGAAATCAGTAATCCCGATAGCTATCGGGAGTGGTTCAGACAAACCTTCCACCCCGATAAATGCACTCAACCGGAAGTGCCAATACAATTAATTGAAAATCAATTAATTGTGATAATGCGACTACTTCCGGTACCGGAAGCAACCGGAAGATTTCCCGCAATTTCAACTGCGGCACTGAAGCAACCCTTCCCGCCGGCAGGAACGGCAGAAGTTTTGTATCCCCTGTTCAGAAACCGTTATTATATTTGAGCAACAACCGGGTTGTTATGGCTTTAGCAACCTGTGCAGAGGATACCTGCAGATATGCACACAAGTTTATGGACATAAAAAAACAAATCAAAGAATATATAGCCAGCCAGCCCGAAGCCAAGGCTGCTGATATGCATGAACTGCACCAGCTCATACTTGCTGTGCAACCGAAATGCAAACTCTGGTTTGAAATTGGCAGGAACAGTGAAGGTAAAATTGTAAGCAACCCTAACATAGGTTACGGAATGCACACGATGAAATATGCCAAGGGCACCACCAGGGAGTTTTTTCAGATGAGTATCAGTGCCAATACTGCCGGCATTTCTTTATACATCATTGGTATTAAAGACAAAACGATACTGGCGCAAAAGTTTGGCAAGACACTGGGCAAGGCAAATATAACGGGCTATTGCATAAAGTTTAAAACGCTGAAGGACCTGAACAAAGACGTACTCGAGGAAGTAATACGCTATGGCTTTGTAGCACAGAACGAAACAAACTAAACTAAAAAAATGAGAAAGATAATCGCATTCATGCACATTTCGCTCGATGGATTTGCTGCAGGCCCTAACGGAGAAATGAACTGGATAAAAGTTGATGAAGAGATATTTGACCATGTAGGCCAGCGCATCAGCCAGGGCGACACAGCATTATACGGGCGTAAAACATACGAATTGATGGAAGGTTACTGGCCCACTGCCGGTCAGCAACCCAACGCCAGTAAGCACGATATTGAACACTCAAAATGGTACGCCGGTGTGCACAAAGCAGTGATCTCAAATTCAATGAAAGGGAAGATGATCCCTAATACCACCATTATCAGCGGTGATCTTGCTGCCGATATCAGCGAATTAAAACAACGTCCCGGCAGCGACATACTGCTGTTTGGCAGCTCCACCGCCACCCATGCGCTCATGCAGTTGGGTCTCTTAGATGGCTACTGGCTTTTTGTTAACCCCGTAGTACTAGGGCAGGGTATACAGTTCTTTGACGGAATCAAAGACAAGGTGCAGCTCAGGCTGTTATCTGCCCATGCGTTCACCTGCGGTGTAACGGCGCTTGATTACGTGGTGGAGCGGTAGCCTACAAGAATTACATTAAGTATGACAACTTGTTTTTACGAAACCAAGTTAGGATTTGGCGAATCGCCAACAGATATCTCCGCATTAATTGCCTGCCTGTACTACATCATCTTCAAAGGAGAGAACGGTACAAGGACATTTAAATTTGTGAAGATTTAGAAGGAGTATTATAGCAATGCCACACCTTGGAAATGGTGAGGGATTGCTGTTATTAGAATGTACTTGTTACATAAAAATATTTGCTGAGTCTATAAAACTCGACAAAATCAAATTATATCGAGCGCAAAAAATCCCCCGGCGATAAAACCGGGGGATTACTATAAACTCAGTATTTATTCTTAGTTCTTAAACTGTGGTATTAGTTCCTGAGCCAGTTTCACCATTTTGGCGATACCGTCTTCTGGCAGGTTTCCTTTCTTGAATTCAGCCAGTACTTCAGGCAGTTTTGATTCCATCTGCAGCAGGAAGGTTTCTTCAAATGCTTTCACATTCTTCACCGGTACTTCGCGGATCAGGTTGTTGGTACCCAGGTAAATAATAGCTACCTGCTTTTCAACCGAGTATGGCGTGTACTGTAACTGCTTCAGGATTTCCACGTTACGGCTACCTTTGTCAATTACATTCTTTGTTGCAGCATCAAGGTCACCACCAAACTTAGAGAAGGCTTCCATCTCACGGAAGAGCGCCTGGTCAAGTTTCAGCGTTCCCGCTACTTTCTTCATTGATTTGATCTGCGCATTACCACCCACACGGCTTACAGAGATACCCACGTTGATCGCAGGGCGTATACCGGAGTTGAACAGGTTCGACTCAAGGAATATCTGTCCGTCAGTGATGGAGATTACGTTAGTAGGGATGTATGCTGATACGTCACCTGCCTGAGTTTCAATGATAGGTAATGCTGTTAGTGAACCGCCACCTTTCACCATGTGTTTAATGCTGTCCGGAAGGTCATTCATCTGCTTAGCTACCTCATCGTTACCGATAACCTTTGCAGCGCGTTCCAGCAAGCGGCTATGCAGGTAGAATACATCACCAGGGTAAGCTTCACGTCCCGGAGGGCGGCGAAGCAGCAGAGACACCTCACGGTAAGCCACCGCCTGTTTAGAAAGGTCATCATAAATTACCAGTGCAGCACGTCCTGTATCGCGGAAGAACTCGCCGATGGCCGCACCTGCAAATGGTGCGTAGAACTGAAGTGGAGCCGGCTCAGACGCAGATGATGCAACGATGGTTGTGTAAGCCATGGCACCATTGTCTTCCAGCACTTTCATCACACCGGCAACTGTAGATGCTTTCTGCCCGATAGCAACGTATATGCAGTATACAGGCTTGCCTGCAGCATAAAATTCTTTTTGATTGATAATGGTATCAATACAGATCGCTGTTTTACCGGTCTGGCGGTCACCAATTACCAGCTCACGCTGTCCGCGGCCCACAGGAATCATCGCATCAATCGCTTTGATACCAGTCTGCAGTGGTTCTTTTACCGGCTCTCTGAAGATAACACCTGGTGCTTTACGCTCCAGAGGCATTTCATACAGTTCACCTTTAATAGGCCCTTTACCGTCTATAGGCTCACCCAGTGTGTTTACAACACGGCCAGCCATACCGTCGCCCACCATAATGGAAGCGATTTTGTTGGTACGCTTTACTTTGTCGCCCTCACGGATTTCCATGTAGTCACCCATGAGTACCACACCCACGTTGTCTTCTTCCAGGTTCAACGCGATGGCTTTTACCCCATTTGCGAATTCAACTAGTTCGCCCTGGCGAACACCGTTCAGGCCATAAACGCGGGCAATGCCGTCACCAATTTGTAATACAGTGCCTACTTCTTCAAGTGCAGCTGTATTATCGACGTTGGCCAACTGCTGGCGCAATATCGCCGATATCTCATCCGGTTTAATATCAACCATATATTGTTATTTTATTCTTTTTAAGTTAGCAGATAGTCGTTGGTAATTAGTAGATGGCAGGGAGGCTTTCTTTTCGATCCTTTTATCTTATTTACCTGGGCTATCTTTTTATTTTTAATCCTTTTTTCTTAAACCTGGCTTTTGTTCATTGATTAACCGATCTTGCTTTCGTAGGTAGTATCAATCACCTTAGATTTGAAGTCGTTTAATTTTTTCCTTACACTGGCATCATACAGCTTGTTATCCATTTCTATTACAAATCCGCCTATTAGGGCTTCATTTACAGTAGTCTTTAGCTGAATCGAATCGCCGGGCAAATAGCCAGCTATTTTTTCCTTGATACTGCTGAGTGTTGCGTCAGACATATCTGTAGCTGTAGTAACATTTACAAGCTTTATGTTTTTCAGTTCGTTGTACTGAGCCTGAAAAGCCTGTGCAACTTCAGGGAGGTTTGCTTCGCGGCCTTTTGCAGCAAGCAAGTCCACAAAAGCATGTGTCAGCTTGCTTACATTTCGCCCTTCCAGAAGCGTCTCAATTATTTTCTTTTTCTTGTCAGGCGCGATAACAGGGCTGCGCAGCATAACAACAAAATCATGGCTTTGAGCGCAGATACTTGTCAGCAACTGCATATCCTTAAGCGTATCCTCAAGGCTGTTTTTTTCAACAGCCAGGTCGAGGAGTGATTTCGCATATCTTGTTGCGAGGCGCGGATTTTGCATTTTCTCTTTATTTGACAATTTGTAAATTCGTCAATTCGTCAATGCTTAGGCGCATTATCGAATTGTCGAATCGGCTAATTAAGTTTTATATCACCAGCAAGCATCTTCATATAGGTATCCTGGCCTTCAACCGCATTTAGCTGCTTGCGCAGTATCTGTTCTGCAACAGAAATAGCAAGGCTGCCTATTTCATTTCTTACCTCAGTTAAAGCAGCCATTTTCTGCTGCTGAATCTGCTGCTGTGCATCCACTATGATTTTATTGGCTTCAATCTTTGCCTGTTCTTTAGCTTCGCCAATGATCTTGTCTTTGGTTTCTTTAGCTTCCCT
>OMJB01000016.1 GCA_900299255.1 Sphingobacteriales bacterium | reverse complement strand
ATGTTTACATTTTTTGTTGGTTAACAATGGAAACACTATCTAAAGTTATGCTCTTTTTCAGTCCACTTTATGCTGACGATTTACAATTAAAATAGTATTTAATTGAACTGCGTTAAATTTAACATCATAATATGGCCTTACATTTTGGGTAAATATGAATTAGGCACATATACCTATTAAACTTAGCGAGAATTTATTGAGAAAATGTAGAGTAGAATATAAATTGTTGGCATATGAAACCTGAAGCAAAGCTGCTATTTATATTTGGCTTCATTTTTTATTGTGAATATAGTTCAACACTTCTGACTAGCCTGGACCGAACGCAGGCCTGCCAAAGCATTTGTTGCCTGTAGTATACTTGATGCGTAGCAAAAACTACTAACCCGATATCAGCTCATCGGGTAAACTCGGCCAACCCTTACCCCACAAATAATTCAATGTTACCTTTCAGACTATTGCGAAATCCGGTTTAAAGTATCAGCTGTATTCAATCCGCGTTCTTTGTTGATAATATTGCTAACCTGATATCCAGCGAGGTACCCGTCTGGCAGAGGTTTCATTAAACCTATTATTTCATCTTTGTTCGTAGCATGCAACCATGTTTTTCTTTCTTCTGGTAATATTATCAATGGCATTCGCTGACCCTCTGTATGAATTTCAGACAGCAATTTATTTGGCGGCGTTGTAATAATGCTAAATGTCCTTATGATTTCTCCGGTATCTTTATTCACCCAATTGGCGTAAATACATCCAAGAGTAAAAGGCAAGGAGTCGATTGCATGAATAAAATATGGTACGCTAATCTTGGGATTTGGGCGGTGTGGCTCAAAGAAACCATTTACCCACAATAAGCCATGTGTTTTGCCTATATAGTGCCTGTAGCTAAATTTATCAAAAACATCCTCACATCTGGCATTGAGTGTATTGGCATATTTACTCGCTTCTTCCTCATTCTTTACTATATAAGGCAATAGCTTCCACCTGGCAAGGCTTACAGAGTTTTCATCCTCATTAGCTGTAAACGGAAGAAATGGCCTCAAAAAACCATCGGCATGAAAATAAGGAGCAAAACTTTCTTTGATCAGATAACGTTGGCTCTCTTCCTGTTTGTTGAAATAGCCTTCCAGTTGATCTTTGTTTGGAGTAGATGTTTTGTAGCACATTTTGCAAATACGTTTGACCCGATGTGAAATCGATGGGAACTAGTTTCGACCAAAGATATTGTAAATATGTATTGTAATTTATACGGCAAAGGTGAGGATGGAATGATAAGATACCGGTGATTACATTTCCGTCCAAAGCTCTATCAAAATAGATTTGATTGAACTTTTTCTAGTTGCCTATAGTAGTATACTTGCTATGGCCGGGGTATACAATTAATCCCTCGGGCAACGTAAACAATTTAGTTTTGATCCGTTCGATGTATTCGTCAAAACTACCCTGAGCGCAGTTGCCTATTGTCTTATACATCAGCGTATCGCCGGTAAATATGCCATCTTGCCATTTTATGCAAACACTTCCGGCTGTATGTCCGGGCACATGAATCACTTCAAAACTAACGTTCCCCACTTCAATAATATCCCCATCATTCCAGTAGATATCTGCGCCGGGTAAAGGCTGGCAATCAGTATCGCACGTTTTTGCCATCCTCACAAAATCGTTACGTAACGGCTCTTCTAAGCAGTGCATGTAGATTGGTACACCCGTTTCGGCCTTTACAAGGCCGAGGTCAAAAACGTGGTCGAAATGGGCATGGGTGATGAAAATTGCTTCAATCTTTATATCGGCGGCAATTATCTGTTGAATACGCTGCCAAGTATTTCTGCCCGGATCTATTATTATGGCAGCACTAGTTTTTGTGTTTACAAGTACGTAAGTATTTTCAAAAAAAATTGTAGAGATAATTTTATGCACTTTTATTGTATCCGAGCCTGCTGCCATAATTCAAACCAAAATTGATAAATTCAGATATTAGAAAAGCTTCAACTGCCACTACTTATACTGTGTCCGCATTTCCAAACCTTTTGCTTAAGTGATCTGAAAAAGAATGGCGATGCCATTATTACCAGGTACTGTGCCAAAGTAAACCTTTAATCTTAAAAAGCCTGATTTCGCATAATTAAACAGCAAAACTAGTAGCGGCTTTTGGCAAAATGGCTTTACAAAAACACCTCGGCTTAAGCAAAATCATTTTTCTGCTGTGATCTTTTGTGCTTGATCACCGGCACATGTATGGGCAATTACCATATAGACACCATTGGGAAACGCAAATTGGATTTCGTCGTCCTGATTTGGTGTCAAAACCAGTTCTTTTATTTTATTGCCCTTCATATCAACAATATACATTGGAATCGACCCCATGCATAAAGTATTCACTCTTATATTGATCTTGTCTTTTACCGGATTAGGGTAGACCGTTAACCCTGTTTTAGCAGCCTCAGTGCCAGGCACTCCACTTTTGCAGATTGCATCCGGCAAAACACGAACACGGTAAATCGCAGTGTCACTACCGCAAGGATTTACGACAATGTATTTCACTGTATCAATTCCAGAAGAAACACCCGTTAGCAGTCCTCCTGCACTTATTGTTGCTACCGCAGTATTTGTAACCGACCAGCT
>OMJB01000015.1 GCA_900299255.1 Sphingobacteriales bacterium | reverse complement strand
TAGCCAAACCTCCATCTCCGCTAAACCCGGAACTGCCACTACCTGCTACCGTGCTTATTACTCCTGATGTGTTTATTTTTCTAATAGATGTGAGGTCGCCAATATATATATTGCCAGTGGTATCCAGTGCGATGCCTTGGGGGCCATTTATTTCAGCCTCAGTTGCCAATCCGCCATCACCTGTATATCCTGGCACCCCGTTCCCAGCAATAGTTGTGATGACGCCAGAAACATCAATTTTTCTTACACGACTGTTATTATACTCAGTAAAATATACATTCCCAAATTTATCAACTGCAATGTCTCTAGCTCAGTTGACTTTTGCAATTGTAGCAATACCGCCGTCTCCGCTCCATCCTCCGATGCCTGTACCAGCAATTGTAGAAATTATTTGAGCATTAACCACAGCCGGTATGATCAGTAATAGAAGGAGGTAATATTTTTTCATAAACGAACTTGTTTAATATGCATCCATTATAAAGATACTGAAAGACTGAATATAAGCAAATTAACTAACCAACTATATTGCTCAACAGAGCGGAAGTAAATTGCGGGAAATCTTCTGGTTGCTTCCGGTGCCGGAAGCAACCATAAATTATAAATAATTGAAAATCAATTAATTGCAACTGAATTGCGGGTTTTGCCAGAAAACCACGCCTAAAGGCGGGCAAGCCGACTGCCAGCAATTTTTTAAGACAATTGACCAGCCAGCGCTCTTGGGTAAATGTCGGGTATAGAAAGGAAACAACAAAATCAGAAATCCATGACAGGACGCATATGGCCTGTAATGGGACGAATATCGTCTAAGACAGATATTTTTAAAGCGGTGGTGCTTGAGGAAACTACATCCATGAAAGTTATTTTACATCGGGATTCCGGTGTGATTGCTTACCCGATGCAAGGTTTGTAGGCGGGGACACCAACAAAGGCGGGAAATCGTAACCTTTCTTATTACATTTGGGTAATTAGACTTGTATGAAACTAAGCGTAATTACCCTAATTGTACTTCTTTCTTTTGGGATGATCCGTTCTTATGGTCAAGAACTTCCTTTGACTAAAAAAACGTTGAACAAAATATTTAGAGAAAGTACTAAAGGAATTAAAGGTAATCCAAATCGTTTTTTGTCAAATCATGAGTGGATTCTATGCAGTACAGATAGTTCTATATTGAAATCAGATACGATAAGCCTGCATAACTATAAATACGCATATTTCGAACCTAATTGCTGTAATTGCATAACGTGGGTATTTTATAAAAGACATTCTTTTAGAAAATATATAAACCATTTTTGTGAAGAGCCTCCTATTTCCAGATTTGACATAACTGACTTTTGGTTTAGGATTAAACTAAAAACAATTGACCATATGCCGCATATTATTGTCTTTAGATCAGGCAAGTTGGTTTACGATTTTATTGTTGCAAAGATTGGTTATAATAAAATGGAGGGGACGGATAAATACCCATTTATCACATTGGTAAATTCGCACCGAACTTTTTAACATTGCCCAAATTGACAAACTATCATCTATAACTCTTCATTAAAAATCAAACTGAGACACAACCGAAATTCCTGTAATACTATATAAGTCAGCAGAAAACATTAATTTCGCGGCTTTGCAGGACACTGGATTGCATTTTAGTTTCCGGTATATAAGAAAGCAGGGCAGTGCATGAAGATACTAACGTACAAATGGCTCATTCTGGCATTAGGTATCTTGTTTGAGGTGCTGGGAACTGTGTGTATGAAGTATGCAGAGGGGTTTACTAAGCTGATACCATCTGTATTTGTTTTTGTTTTTTACGGATTGGCACTGGCAGCTCTGGTGTTTGTGCTTGAAAAAATGGAGGTGAGTATAGCCTACGCAATATGGGCAGGTGCAGGTACAGCACTGATAGCTATGCTGGGTATCATCTGGTTTAACGAACCGGTAAGTGTGGCAAAAGTGGTTTCGATAGGTCTGATTATACTGGGTATTCTGGGCCTGGAACTTTTTGATTAAAAATAATTAAGCGTATACTTAAGAGATGAATATATTTTTAACCGGGTCAACCGGCCTTGTAGGGGGTGAATTGCTGGTAAGGCTTTCGAAACGAACGGACGTCGATAAGATATATTGCCTGATCAGGGCCAAGTCGGCAGAGGACGCAGAAGCGCGTATCCAGAAGGTTTTTGATATACACGAAGATCCATATCCGCGTGAGCGGGTGATACCGGTAATTGGCAACCTGTTTGATGAGCAGCTCACTCAGCAATTAAAAGATAATAGCCAGTTGCTGGATGTTAATACCGTTATTCATTCGGCTGCAAATACATCTTTCTCCAGGGTAAACGATAAGCTGGTAGAAGAAGCAAATATAGGAGGGCTTGAAAAAGTGCTGCTGTGGGCGAAAACGCTTCCGGCACTGCATACATTTTTGTACATAGGTACGGCTACCATCTGCGGTAAGGACAATAATCACCGGATAGTGCAGGAAAGTGAATCGCCGAATGCGGATGTGAACCACATTGTAAAGTACACCTATACCAAGATGAGGGGCGAGATGCTGATTCATGAGCATCTGCCGGATGAGAAAATATTCATTGCACGGCCATCTATAATCATGGGCGACAGCAGGGCTATCATTCCGCGCTCTCCGGTTATATTGTGGGCAATGGCTACCATTAACCATCTGAGGCTGATGCCGGTGAATGAATTTTCGAAACTGGATATTGTGCCGATGGATTATACAGCCAAGGCAATAATAGGCCTGCTGTTTGCTAAGCGTAAATACCATACCTACCATATATCTGCCGGTGTGAAGGCGGCAACAACCGCTAACCAACTGGCTAAAACACTGGCTGATCATTTTGACGACCTGCCACCGTTTAAGTTCATAGACAAGTCAATGCTGAAGCAGATAAAACTGTGGACAAAGGGCAAACTGCATGACGACAGCGAGCTGTATCAGTACCAGGAATACCTTGATTACTGGGAGGAGGTTTTTGAAGGAAAGGGCAATCTGAGAATGTTGTTTACAGGCCTTGACCCCTATCTGGAATTTATGGAGCTGGGGCAGATTTTTGACAACAGCAGGCTGCTGGAAGACCTGCCTGAAATTGGCAATTCGGAGCCCGCTCATGAATACATTGCCAAGTCTATGCATTTTGTTGAAAAGCTGGACATTCTGGAGGGAGCAATAGACCCGTAAATCCTTCTTTCTTTCTGGCAGATACAGTTTATTGCAGTATACATTAGAATAATGAGCGATTATGAAACCGGAATTTGACAACACGGAAATTGCGTTCAGGTACCGAACAAACAAAGAACTCAAAAAAGCACATTTTCTTTTTTCGTTCATGGCATCGCCAATGCTCACAAAGCTGGGGATAGGTGCAGCGCAGTTATCTATGAAATGGCACCTGCCGGTGAAAGGGTTGCTCAAGAGTACCATATTCAGCCAGTTTTGCGGCGGTGAGACACTGGAAGAAATGGCTGCCACATCAGGCAATATAAGCAAGTACAATGTAGATACGATACTTGATTACGGAGTGGAGGGCAAGGAGAGCGATGCGGAATTTGACAAGGCAGTACCTGAGTTTGTTAAGGCTATAAACTATGCCGCTTCCCAAAAACATATTCCCTTTATCAGCCTGAAGGTGACCGGTTTTGCGCGGTTTGGCCTGCTGGAAAAAATGAATTCCAAACAAGCCCTCAGCAACGAAGAACAGGCTGAGTGGGGCAGGGTTGCCAGCCGAATAGACGAGATATGCGGAGCCGCTGCAGCGCGAAACGTAATGGTGCTGATAGATGCCGAAGAAACATGGATTATTGACCCTTGCAATCAGCTTGCAGAAGCAATGATGGAGAAGTATAACAAAAAGCAGGTGGTGGTATTTAATACCTACCAGTTTTACTGCCACGGCACTCTGCCATTTCTGAAATACTCCATTGAAGAGGCTGCTAAAAAAGGGTACTTGCTGGGTGCAAAACTGGTGCGTGGTGCTTATATGGAAAAAGAAAGAGCCAGGGCAGCGGCTATGAAATATGAGGACCCGATACAACCGGATAAAGCCAGCACAGACCGTGATTTTGATGCAGGTGTTTTACTGTGCCTGAACAACCTTGATAAACTCGCAGTATTTATTGGCACGCACAATGAAAAAAGCTGTGCGGCTGCGGTGGAATATATGGAGCAAAATGGGATTGAGCCTAAGAATCCAAGGGTGTTCTTTTCGCAGCTGTATGGTATGAGCGACAACATTTCTTTTAATATAGCCAACGCAGGGTACCATGTATCGAAGTACCTGCCTTACGGGCCGGTGAAGGATGTGATACCCTACCTGATGCGCCGTGCACAGGAGAACACATCGGTAGCGGGGCAAACGAGCAGGGAACTGCTGCTGATACAAAAGGAGATGAAGCGGCGCAGGTTGATGTAATCATCCTGCATTTTTCACTGTTTGGGGCTAGTTACAGCCCGGCTAGCTAATTCTCATTATTGCCTTTGGCTTTTGCCAGTGCGGAGTCTAAAGGGGTACAACGTAGTTACAACACTGCAACTCGGAAGGCCTGATGCAGCGCACTCATAGCGACTGCGATTTTCAACTGTTTATGGAATTATTTTTCAGGCTTTAGTATCGCAAGCGGAATATCGAGGGCTTATTGCAACAATTGAATCAGCTAAGATCCTTTTCTGATGTATCCCTTGCCCTGACAGCGCTTGCAGTATTCAACCACATTTGCAATTTTGGTTCCGTTGACTTTGCGTTCTTTAACAAAAGCATTGGTGGACGACGTATGCCATTCGTCATCTGCAACAACACCTTTGTGTGAGCTTACAAAGTGCCCGTGACAAACAGGGCATATTTCGAAAGGCCCACGCGCTTTACGCAGCCGGTCTGACGCAACGGGATTGCGTATGGTATTATCAGGTCCAACAGCCAGAAAAGTGTGAGTAGCGCATTCAATATCATAAATATAGAACTCACCGATCCGCCCACGAGGGTATATAACGTCGCCGACCTTAAACTGAGCATCATAAATTGTGGCCATTTTTACCCAATGGTCACAATCTTCCTGCTCCTTACCCGGGCCCTGGCCTGGCTGTTGCGCAACTGATGCACTGTTGGGCCATGGTTTGCCGGCTGCTGGCAGGCCCGCAGGGTAGTTTGGGTCATCTGTGTCGTATTTTTCGCTCGTGTACCATTTTCTAAACCTGGCAAGGCCATCCTGCTGATCAGAAGGCAAGCCATCACTCATCATACGGTCCAGTTCTGTGCAGCGGGGAATGTTGTATAGTGCAAAGCCAACAGCAGCGAAATCAATGTTGATTACCTCTTTTATGGCTTCAAAGGAACGTTTAATCCTTTCATCGCGGTCAGCTGCCGACTTAACATATGCCAACATAGCTTTTGTGCGTGCTTCTGATGGGTTCGTAGCAGACCTGGCGGCAATCAGAGCGCTTTCAAAAGTTCTTTTGTCAGCTGGCTGAGCCATTACACCGCCGCTGAATTCAAAAAGGAATGCAATAACAAAAAGTGAAAAATAATTACGGATCATAGGTGCCGAGTTTATCAATGAAACAAAATTAAAAAAATCCGGCATGATTGATGCTTCATCCAATAAAACAAAGGGTGCCTCAGAATTCTGAGGCACCCTCAACAATGGCATAACCGAAAGAATCAGGTATAGGGGAATATTGTTTTCAGTGGCTAATTTTAAGTCAACTGATACAGCATCAGCTACATCAGCGGCGATGCAAAATGATAAAATGCCTGTTTCAGTTCTCCTACTGTTTTTTCTTCGGCCAGGTACCTTTTGCCCAGTTCGTTGTGCTGTTCAAATAATTCGCCATCAATGTATCCGGCACCGGAGTTTAGAAATTCACGCCCCGCCAGTTTTACATTGGCCTGAATATCATGCGAGAGTTTGTGGATGTTCTCAATCTGAATATTGAACTGGCTTTCGAAGTGGCCAATTTCTTTTTGAATTTCTTTACTTGTGTTCTTACCTGCTATTTCGGTAAGCCTGGATTTTAGTATGTTCACTTCCTCCTTGTAAAAGTCCAATCCACGCAACCAGTCGGTATGCGCATTGCTCATGTGCGTGATGCTTACTTTGTTCATGCTTTTGTATTTTAATTTACTGCGAAGTTCGGTAAGGCTGGAAGGGTAAACGATGATTGGCGTCATAAAAAAATATGATATAGCTGCGCAAAAAATAAAATATTATAGCATATAAAATTATTTTTACATTAGTTTCGGGCTATTAACATATGCGATTTATATTATAGACAAAATATTTGCAAAAAAAAGTTTGTGGCGAATTCGGTTCTCTGAGGAATATTAACCCAAAGTTTAAAAATAAATAATATATATGTTGCTGATTGTTGTTTTGCAGAAAATTTAACGTAACTTTCGGTTGCTAAGGTTATTTTTAGTATGTTTACCATCCATTTGGTGAAATTGATTCTTTATTTAAGGTAAGGCTCATGAAAAAAATTTATGTACAGTTAATAACGGATTTTATGACGTTTGCTAAAGACGGTATAAGATCTTTCAAGTTATTCCTTATAGCTTTAACTCTATCATGTTTTTGCTTCTCTACTCAGGCTCAGGTTGTAATTATTCCGGCCAATGATACGGTGATTTGTTCTCGCACGGCTGTTACTGGTACAGCTCCGTCGTGCAGCAATTTAGGTGCCATTACAATAACAGAAACTCTTCCATCGGATTTTGCTTTAGGAGCTGACCAAATCATATTGAACACACCTGCCAACTGGCAATTCTGCACCGGCGCACCGGTGGTAATGACTGCAGCCGGCGGCGGCGATATATCAGGCCCAGTAACGTTTTCATACACAGGATCGAATACACTTACCATCAATTTCAGCACTACCGGCGGCGCTTTGCCAGACCAGATAACGATAACAGGCCTTCAGGTGCAGCCTACGCTTACTACTGCTGCACCGGGCGACATTTTTTGTTCTGCTTTTACAGGCGTTATTGGTATCACTCCAGGCATTTCTGGTACCAGCTTCGGCAGGCTTGCGTGTATTCCTTTGCCAATTACGGGTGTTTCGAACATTTGCGTAGGCTCATGTTCAGTATGGACATCGAGCACGGGCGTAACGTGGGCCACGGCAAATGCGGGTATTGCGTCTGTGAATGCGGGAGGCAATGTATGCGGTGTGAGTGCAGGCTCAACAAACATAACTGCAACTTTATCAGGCTGTACAGTAGTACAGAGCGTATCTGTGCTGGCAGGTCCAGCGCCCATTACAGGCGCACATACCATGTGTGCCTGGTTTGATACACTGACTGTGCATGATGCAACACTTGGGGGGCTGTTCAGCTCAAGAGGCGTAACCGTTGTAAACGTGGGGCCTGGTACTGGTTTTGTACATTCGCAAGCACCCGGAGTAGACACTATATTTTACACCAGCCCATCGGGTTGCATTACGAAAGTTATTGTAACTGTAAACCCGCTGCCCGGGCCATTTGGCGTGGCACCATTTCAGGTGTGCTTAGGGTCCAGTGCAGTATTTTCATTCCCTCCTGGCCCGAATACCTTTTCTGTTACTCCTATTTCAATCGGAGCATCAGCAACAGCTACACCATTTGGTACCGACTCTCTTACCTTTACCGGCACAGGCGTGGGTACTGTAAAAGTGATAGGAACCTCTACCATAACCGGATGTAAGAGAGATACAACTTTTACTATTAATCCGGTTCCGGTGCCTATTTCTGGTACCCTGGAAATTTGTGAACTTGAGTCTACAACACTGATTGACTCTCCGGCGGGAGGTACATGGAGTATCAGCGGGGGAGCTGCAACCATTTCATCAACATCAATCATTGGAACGAGGGCTTTCTGTACACTTGCTGGCAATGCGCCGGCACCTTACACCACCCTTGTGACTTATACACTGCCAACCGGTTGCTTTGCATTTGCAACTTTGACTGTTGATGCACTGCCAGCACCAATTTCCGGTGCCCATGCACTGTGTGTAAACGATTCTACATTGCTTACTGATGCGTCGCCGGGAGGTACCTGGACTTCGACCAATACATTGGTTGCGGTGGTAGGGTCCAGTTCGGGTATGCTACGTGGAGTAGGCGCTGGCATTGATACTATAATTTATAAGATTAACCCCGGGGGCTGTACAGCAATGTTCATAGTTACGGTCAATCCATTGCCAACCGGCATCTTCGGCACAGACCATGTCTGTGTGGGACAATCGGCACCAGAGAGCGGGGTTCCCGCAGGTGGTACCTGGTCTGCTACGCCAACAACAATTGGTATTGTTGACGTTGTAGGAATGGTAACAGGCGTCAGCGCGGGTACAGTAAAAATATGTTATACTCTGGGAACCGGATGTGCACTGTGCAAGGATGTAACAGTTGACCCGCTGCCAGCACCCATAGTGGGGCCAGATACAGTGTGTGTAACTAATACAATTCATTTGACTGATGCAACACCTGGTGGCACCTGGTTTAGTAGTGACATGACCTATGTAACCATAGATACACTGGGGAATGCGACTGGAGTTGCACCCAATCCAACGGGCGTGAGGGTAGATTATATTTACGGGAACTGTTCGGTGTCTATAATAATTACTGTTAACCCGTATCCATTCCCAATACACGGGCCCGTAGGCGTGTGTATTGGTGATACCGCAACACTTACGGATTCACTGCCGGGAGGTATTTGGTTTTCGAGTGATACTACAGTAGCGAAAATTGATTCATTCACCGGAAAGGTGGTAGGCTTGTCTATTGGAGGAGTAATAATAAGCTACTACTCCAATCATGGATGTGGTGTAGCCTATCCATTGGCAGTATACAACAAAGCACCAATAACAGGGCCAGATAATGTTTGTGTAGGGCAGACTATTGTTTTGTGTGATACAGCATCGGGTGGTGTATGGACGCATATTAACCCTTCGGCGGATATTCTTACGACCCTTGTAGGGTGTGTGAGCGTTCTGGGTACAGGCACCACCACTGCTACAGATTCTATTATATACACTATGGGTACAGGGTGCCGTTCGGCGAAAGCAATAACGGTGAACCCAATATCTCCTATATTTGGGATACCCAGCTCAGTTTGCCTCGGTTTTACAGGCACAGTAACGGACGCAACACCGGGTGGCACATGGAGTGTGAGTGACCCAACAAAAGCAACGATCAGTTCGGGCGGTTTTGTTACTACACTGGATACCGGTATTGTAATCATTACCTACCTGATGCCAACGGGTTGCCAGGCAAGTTTCGTATTGTTTATCAATCCCAATCCTGCACCAATTAATATCGGGCCAGGCAGATTGTGCGCTGGCGATTCGCTGTTGCTTACTGATGTTGATACGGGTGGTGCCTGGTTTGCAATTCCTCCTGGGGTTGCCACTATTGGTGGCATTACCGGAATGGTTCATGGAGTTGCCGGAGGCGTATCTATAATAACTTATACATTAAGCACCGGCTGTTTTACAACTACGCTGATAACCGTTGACCCAATAGGCCCAATAACCGGCCCTAATCAGGTGTGTGTAAATGATTCTATTATACTGATAGACACTTTCGGTGCGAGTGCCGGGTTTTTTACCAGCAGCGATAACCTTATAGCAACGGTACATGCCACTACGGGAAAAGTGCATGGAATTTCAGCAGGCGTTGTAACAATTACGTACACTATGCCTGGATCAGGGTGCTATGCTACTTACCAAATTACCGTAAACCCACTGCCGGGCTTTATTGGCGGGCCAGACAGCGTGTGCCAGTTTAATACAATTACATTAACGAATGTTGTTCCGCTCGGAACGTGGACGAGCAGTAATCCGAGTGTAGCATCAATAGGGGCAACGTCGGGAATACTGTCGGGGAATACACCGGGCATTGTAACGATTACCTATATGCTGCCAACTGGATGCTATGTGACTAAACTGGTTACCGTGAACCTGACACCAGCACCTATAGCGGGTATTACGCATGTATGCCTGGGCCGGCAGATAACCATGACGGATCCTACACCGGGTGGTATTTGGACCAGCACGAATTCAGGAATTCCTATAACATCAGGTGGAGTTGTATCAGGAAATATACTTGACACTACTATTATTACTTATACATTGCCTGTTGGCGGATGTTTTTCAAATACTATTGTTACGGTTAACCCTATACCAACTCTAACCATTAATCCGAACCCTGTGCCAATTAAGTGTAAATATGCTACTCAGGTGCTCACTGCAAGCGGAGCAGGTGCAGGAGGCATTTACAATTGGTCGCCGGCAACAGGGCTTTCAGGAACGGTAGGGCCTGTTGTGGTATGCAATGCTACAGTAACTACTACCTATACTGTAAAAGGAACAACGCAGTGGGGTTGTGATACGACAGCTACAGTAACAGTAGTGGTAGACGACTCACTTGACCACATGAGGATAGTGGGCAAGGATAATATATGTGAAGGTGAATGTGATACGCTGATGGCATCGGGCAGGGCACATACTTATTTTAACTGGCATCCGGCATCGGGGCTATCCTGCACTATTTGCGATACGGTTTCGGCTTGTCCTACCAAGACAACGCAGTACTGGGCTGTAGCCATAGACGATATAGGCTGTAAAGATTCGGTATCGTTTACGGTAAACGTGAGGCCTTTGCCGTTGCTGCATGTAAATCCAAGCCCAACGGTGGTGTGCCGAGGCAGGCCGCTGCAGCTGAAAGTGGGTAGCAATACAACAGATTCGACAACGGATGTTTATTCGTGGTCGCCTAATCTTTTTATCTCCTGCGATACATGCGACAACCCGATATTAATAGATACTGCTAATATTGTGTATCGTGTAACAGGCACTTCGATTTTTGGTTGCCATGACTCACTGAACGTGAAAGTTTCTGTGCTGGATACCAACAGAAATACTATCAGCCACGATACGGATATCTGTTATGGAGGTACTGCGCTGCTGGTAGCCACCAGCCATAGTGTGTTCAGCAATCTGGACATCCCGACTTATACGTGGTTCCCAGTCTGGGCACTAAGCGCACCAGACAGCGCGATGACATTTGCGAACCCAAGTTCAACAGCTACTTATTCTGTAGCTATTCATGAAAATGCGTGCTGGGATGATACATTATCCGTAACAGTACGGGTGCAGCCATATCCAGCCATATTCATCTCCGCTAATGCATCTACCAAT
>OMJB01000014.1 GCA_900299255.1 Sphingobacteriales bacterium | reverse complement strand
GGATCTACTATTGGCATGAACGATGCATCATTGGGTGGAACATGGAGTTCAAGTTCACCGTCTAATGCTACAGTTTCTGGCACAGGCGTGGTGACTGGCGTAGCTGCTGGGCCGGCTACAATAGTTTATACTTTGCCAACAGGCTGTGCAATATCTACTCTTATTACTGTTAATCCATTGCCTTCACCAATCGGCGGTGTGGCATCGGCATGTGAAGGTTTCACAACAACGCTTACTAATTCAGGCGGCGGTACCTGGACAACAGGAAACCCGTCCATTGCTTCCGTAGTGTCTACATCAGGCGTGGTTACTGGTGTATCAGCCGGTACAGCTGCAATTACTTATACATTGCCAACAACATGTGCTATCAGCACTAACGTTGTAATCAACGCTACTCCCGCTCCTATTACAGGCCCATCATCAGTTTGTTCAGGTTCTACAATAACACTTGCTAATGCAACACCAGCAGGTTCGTGGAGTTCAAGCAACCCAACATTGGCAACAGTAGTTGGAACCGGGGATGTTACTGGCGTGTCTGCCGGAACGGTTAGTATTACCTACACACTGGTAACTACTGGCTGTAAAACATCAACCAATATCAACATAAATGCTTTACCAACAGCCTACAATGTAACTGGCGGAGGTGGCTACTGTGTTGGTACGCCGGGTGCGCATGTTGGATTGAATTTTGCAAATTCAGGTGTGAACTATAAATTATATAATGGAACAACTCTGGTAACAACAATCGGTGGTTCTAATTCGGGCCTTGATTTTGGTTACCAAACAGCAACAGGTACTTATACTGTAGTTGCTATCAATTCATCAACCGGATGTACTTCTCCAATGTCGGGCAGTGCGGTAATCTCTGTTAATCCACTTCCTAATGTTTATACTGTAGGTGGTGGAGGTGCTTATTGCCCAGGTGGAACTGGTATTCATGTTACACTGAGCAATTCTGATGCATCATCAAATTATCAGATGCTGATTAATGGCGTAGCTGCCGGCCCGGCAGTTCCCGGCACTGGTGTTGGAATTGACTTTGGCATACAGACACTTGCTGGAACATACACTGTTGTTGCGACAAACCCATTGACTGGCTGTTCTTCAAATATGGCAGGAAGTGCTATTGTATCTTTGAATCCTTTGCCAACTGTTTACAATGTAACAGGCGGTGGTGGTTACTGTATTGGTACGGCAGGTGTTCCTGTTGACCTTGCCGGTTCAGATATTTCGGCTTCGTACCAATTGTACCTGTCGGGTGCACCTGTGGGCGCACCAGTTGCTGGTACAGGTTCACTGCTTCACTTTGGCTTGAAAACTGCCGCAGGTGGTTATACTGTTGTTGCTACCAATTCGACTACGGGTTGTGTGAATAACATGAACGGTACTGCAAACGTTTCAGTGAATTCATTACCTAACATTTACACTGTAACCGGTGGTGGTGGATACTGCTCTGGAGATGCCGGTGCCCACGTTGGGCTGAACTTTTCTAATACAGGTATTAATTACCAGCTTTTCCTTGGTGCTACACCAATAATTACACTTGCAGGTACTAATGCCGGCCTTGACTTTGGTGCTCAGCCAGCTATTGGTACATATACAGTAAAAGCAACTAATGCATCTACAGGCTGCCAGAGCAATATGACCGGAAGTGCTTCTGTGTTTGTTAACGCACTTCCTGCAGTTTATAATGTTACCGGCGGTGGCAGCTATTGCAGCGGCGGCGCAGGTCAGCATGTTGGGCTTAGCGGTTCGGGTGCAGGCATACACTACCAGCTTAACTATAATGGTTCACCATTGGGTGCTGCTATTACCGGTACCGGCCTGGCGCTTGATTTTGGTGCGAAAACGGGTGCTGGTACCTACACAGTTACAGCTTCAAATGCTACGACAGGATGTGTAAATAACATGAATGGCAGCGCGGTTATCTCCATCAACAACCTGCCTGCAGTATTTAATCTGGTTCCAGCAGGAACAGCCACTAACTACTGCGCAGGCGGAACAGGTATTGAACTGTTGCTGGATGGTTCTGAAGCTGGAATCAGTTACCAGCTTTATAAAGGGACTTCATCAGTAGGTACTGCAATGATTGGTACAGGTACTACATTTACATTTGGTTATCAGCTGGCTGCAGGTGTATACACTGTAAAAGCTACTAATACAGTTACTGGCTGTTCTGCAAATATGATGGGCAGTGTGAATGTTTCAATAGATCCTTTGCCTCCTGTATTTTCAGTGACAGGTGGTGGCAACTATTGTGTAGGTGGTACAGGTGTTCACATTGGCCTGAGTGGTTCAAGTGTTGGTATTGACTACCAATTATTTAATTCAGGTGGAGCAGTTGGGCTTCCTTTTGCAGGAACCGGAACTGCAATTGATTTTGGTCTGCAAACTTCAATTGACAATTACTTCGTGATTGGTACTAACCCAACAACAGGATGTACTAATAATATGACTGGAACAAGAACAGTAGGAACTAACAGCTTGCCAACTGCATACAATGTAACTGGCGGTGGTAATTACTGCTCAGGTGGTGGTGGCATGCCGATTGGCCTTGACGGGTCTGACCTGGGTGTTAGGTACAAATTGTATGTAGGTACAACTCCTTCTGGTTCTGCGGTAACCGGTTCTGGTTCTACGTTGACTTTTGGTGCACGCACTACAGGTGGTACTTACACTGTAATTGCTACTGATCTTTCTACAGGTTGTGTAGGCAGCATGTCTGGTTCAACTGATATCGGAGTGTATGCATTACCAGCAGTTTATCCAATAGTAGGTGGTGGCCCTTATTGCGCTGGCGGTTCAGGTGTACCAGTTACTTTGGGTGGATCTGAATTAGGCGTTAAATATCAATTATATTATCTGGGAATTGGTACAACCGTTATGGATGGTACTGGTACAAGCATTCCTTACGGTTCACAGACTGGTGCAGGTTCTTATGATATCGTAGCTACAGATACAATTACAGGTTGCCATAGCAACATGGCTGGTTCAGCAGTTGTTACAATTGTTCCTCAGCCTTCTGTACAGACAGTAACCGGTGGTGGTTCTTATTGCTCTGGTGGAACTGGTCGTTCAGTAGGAATCAGTGGTTCTGAAACTGGTATTAATTACCAGCTTAAGTATGGTTCAACTCTGGTTGGATCACCGGTAGCGGGCACAAGTGGCCCAATCAATTTCGGGCCACAGACAGGTGCTGGTTCTTACACTGTAATTGCAAGCCCTGGTGGTACATGTGAAACATCAATGTCTGGAAGCGTTTCTGTAGTGGTTAATCCATTGCCAACTACATATAGCCTGACTGGCGGTGGCAGTATTTGCTATGCAAGTACAGGAGCAGCAATCGGATTGAGTGGTTCTCAGAGCAGCGTAAAATACCAGCTGTACATTGGTGGAACTCCATCGGGAAGCCTGGTAACGGGTACTGGTTCAGCACTGGCTTTCGGAACGTTTACTACTGCCGGTACTTACACTATCAGCGGTACTGATACAGTAACCGGATGTTCAAGCTCGTTTGTAGGCAGCGTATCTGTAAACACACTTCCTTTACCTATCGCGTATAATGTAGAAGGTGGTGGTAACTATTGCGCTGGCGGATCTGGCGTACATATTACACTGAGCGGTTCTAACACAAACATCAATTACCAGATGTATCATGCAGGAGGCCCAGTTGGATCAGTACATGCAGGTACAGGTACTAACATTGACTTTGGTGCTCAGACTTCAGCCGGAACTTACACTATCGTTGCTACAAACGCTGCAACCGGATGTGTTAATAACATGAACGATACAGCAAGTGTAGTAATCGATCCTATTTTGACTCCTGTTGTAAGCGTTGGCCCTTCAACTAGCCTGAATATTGTAAAGGGACAGCGTGATACACTTGTGGCTAATGTAACTGCTGGTACAGCTGGTACAAGCCCAACTTATCAGTGGTACCTGAACGGTTTCCAGATTCCAGGTGCTACCGGAAGCAAGCTGATCAGTAATCATTTTGCCAATAATGATACAGTAACTTGTAAGGTTACCAGCAGCGGTGCTTGCGGTGGCGTTACTACAGGCAGCACAGTAGTAATACATGTAGGAAGCAATACAGGCTTCCAGCAGGTTAATGCTTCTGCAGTGAGCATGAACGTTGTGCCTAACCCAAGCAAGGGAACTTTCACTTTGACTGGGGACATGGGAACTAATGATGATGTTGAACTTTCAATTGAAGTTACTGACCTGGTAGGACACACAATCTACACTGGTAAGTCAATTGCTAAAGAAGGTAATGTAGATGCTAAAGTTCAGCTGGGAAGCAACACTGCAAACGGTATGTATATACTGAGTGTTCGTTCGGCAGAAGCAATAAAAGTATTCCACATTGTTATTGAGCAATAATAGCTTTAGTAATATCTGATAATGAAATGGGGAGCAATACAAAGCTCCCCATTTTCGTTTTTTGTTAACTAATGTTAGAAGTGATTATCAGCTATTGCATGGTAAATTGCGTTCTGAAATCTACATTTGTACAGCCGCAATAAATAATGGACAATAAGCTATCCAAATATCTGATCTACGTTTCCAAGTTTGCCAAAAGCCCTAATAAGATGAAAATTATCAGGGAATTGACAGATGAGGTAAAGAACAAGGGTTTTGTGGGTGGAGTAAGAAGTTTGCTGCATAAGAAGATACACCTGAAGGGTGTTGTTTTTGACGAAAGCAACGCAAGCAACAGCAATCTGCTAATCAGTGATTTTGACATCCGCAACAGGGTTATTCTGGCGGATAACGAACGGCCGCTTGTATCCATTATCATACCCATGTACAACCAGATAGGGTACACCTGCAACTGTGTGCATTCGATTTATGCCAACAATGAATTCAAAGATTATGAAATCATTATAGCCGACGACAAGTCGACCGATAATACGGAGGTGCTGAAAATTTATTTTGAACACATAAGAGTAATAAGGAACGATAATAACGTTGGTTTTCTTAAAAACTGTAACAATGCTGCAGCACATGCAAGGGGAGAATATCTGGTTTTTCTGAATAATGACACACAGGTACAAAAGGACTGGCTGGTGTCATTGCTGTCAGTTTTCAGGGATTTTGACAAGGTTGGGTTAGCAGGTTCAAAACTGATATACCCTGACGGAAAGCTTCAGGAGGCAGGAGGGATCATCTGGCGGGATGCGAGCGGGTGGAACTACGGTAACAGGGACAACCCCAGCAAACCGGAATACAATTACGTAAAAGAAGCAGATTATATTTCAGGTGCGTCTGTGATGGTTCCCCGAAAAGTATGGGACGAATTAGGCGGATTTGATGAGTTGTTTTCTCCGGCTTACTGCGAGGATTCAGATTTTTGTTTCAGGGTAAGGCAGGCTGGTTATAAAGTGATGTATCAACCTTTTTCGGAGGTGGTGCATTTTGAAGGTATATCACACGGCACAGATGTTAATTCAGGCGTAAAGCACTATCAGGTAGTCAACAACAGGAAGTTTTGTGAACGGTGGAAAGATGAGCTTAGTAAGAAGTCGAAAAGCGGAGAAAATGTTTTCTTTGAGCGCGACCGTACTCAAAACAAAAAGCATGTGCTGGTAGTGGACCATTACCTGCCTACCATTGACAAAGATGCCGGCTCCAGAACCATCAGCAATTTTATTGACTCATTGCTGGCGCTGGATTACAGTGTGAAGTTTCTTGGAGAGAACCAGAATATAGGCATACAGTATCAGATTCATTTTCAGAAAAAAGGAGTCGAGGTACTTTATGGTTCGCCCTATAATTTCTTTGATCTAAGCTGGAGGAACTATCTTAGTGAGTTTCACAACTACTTTGATGCAATTTTACTTAGCCGATCACCCGTGTGTACACCTATATTGGCTTATCTAAGAACGCTTAATTATAAAGGCAATATTATTTACTACGGGCATGACTTAGGTTTCTTAAGACTGGAGAAAGAAGCTGAAGCAAAAAACGACCCTGAACTGAAGAAGCAGGCTGTACAGGTAAAGGCGCAGGAAGATTATATGTACATGAATTCAGATAATGCCCTCATTATCAATGATGATGAAGCCAACTACCTGAAAAAATATATAAACGTGCCTTTGCACTATGTACCTCCTTATTTTTTTGATGTTCAAAAAGTAGTTAATCCCTTTGCTGCCCGGGAAGGAATGCTTTTTGTAGGTGGGTTTAATCATCCACCAAACAAAGAAGCCGTGACGTGGTTTATGGATCAGGTATACGGAGGCCTGGCAAAGCAGGGCATACCGCTTGTAATTGCCGGCTCAAAGGTGCCACCTGCATTTTATGATTACGAAAAGAAATACCCCTCAGTGCGTGTATGTGCAGATGTGAGTGATGAAGAACTGAATAGATTGTATACAAATACACGGATAGCAATCGTACCTTTATTGTTTGGTGCTGGAGTAAAAGGAAAAGTGATTGAATCTATGTCTAAAGGCGTACCTATTGTGGGTACCGAAATAGCCTTTGAAGGTATGCCGAAAGACAGCGGTTATAAATATAAAGGAGTTAATACTTCCGTTGAATTTTGCAATGCAGTTCTATCACTGTATCATGATGACAAGCTATGGAATGAACTGTCGGAATTCGGGCAAAAGTATGTAGAGAAGAATTTTAACAAAGAAAACATGAAGAGTGTTTTCAAAAAACTAATTGGGTAGGTATGATTTCAGCGAGAATAAGGAGCCTGAATGAATTTATTGAGCACAGAAACAGCAATGCGCATATATACAGCAGGATTCAGGCACTGGAAGATGAACTGTGCAGGCGGCATAAAAAAGAGTTTACAGTAAAGGGTTTTTCATACCCAGCACAGTCAGAGGTTAATTTTCTGGTAGATTACCTTTACTCTGATAATGTACATGTAAACTGGCGGGAACGCGTAGTCTGCCCCAAGACTAACCTAAACAACAGGCTGCGGGCGGCAGTCCATTTTATTGATTTTGAGCTGGCCCCCAAGCCGGACAGTAAGTTTTATATAGCAGAACAATTAACACCGCTTTACAGCTATCTGAAGAAAAAGTATGTGCATCTGACCGGAAGCGAATATCTGGGTCCGGAATATGAGCCAGGCAGTGTAAATAAGAAAGGAATCAGGCACGAAGATGCCACCAGGCTTTCATTTAAAGATGAGGAGATAGACTATTACCTGACATTTGAGTGTTTTGAACACATACCTGATTTTCTGAAAGGTTTCAGGGAGAGTTACCGCATCCTTAAAAAAGGTGGTATGATGTTCTGGACAGTGCCATTTGCCAGCAACAGCCATGAGAATATAATAAGGGCGACGATGGCAGGAGACGGCACGATTACCCACCACCTGGAGCCTGAGTACCATGGCGACCCGGTGAATCCAAACAAGGGGATTCTGTGCTACACGCATTTTGGCTGGGAGATGTTTGATCAGCTGAAGCAAATTGGTTTCACTGATGCGTATGCCATTACCTACTGGTCAGATTCTCTAGGTTATTATGGAGGCGGACAGGTGCTTTTCTGCGCTGTAAAATAGCGGACAGTTACGAAATCAAAAGCTTGGTTAGCCTAATCGTGGGGTAGTGTGTACTTTTATTGGTAGCCTATCCATTCGCGTTTCTTTTTGTCGAATAGCCAGTAGATGCCATTACAGTAACCAAAGTTCAATGAACTTTCTACCGGAGCATCAGCAGGTATTTTGAGCTGTTTTTTAAGCAGTCCTGTTTGCAGATCGTAGAGGTCAATTTGTTTATCCTTAACATTGAGCAGGCCTAACAGTGAACTCTTACCGGTAACAATTATACAAGTGTTTTCGTTGTAGTTCTTGCGTTCTGTTGCGTTTTGATGTTGTTTGATTTTTTTCTTCTTTTTAACACCCAGATGCAGTTCAACTGATGTGGTATCACCGGTGAGTGGCTGTTTTACAATACGAACTGTGCTATAGTCGAAATAAATTATTGAGTTGGAAGCTGAATCAAATGCACCTGTACATTGCTTGTTGGGCTGGTAAGAAGGTGCCTTCATCTTTTTCACTGATTCAGGAAAGCCGTTTTCGTCGAGTGTGTATTCACCGAGCCCATATTCACGGAAGCCGTTTACCTGCAGTGTCTTTGAAATTGGATTGTACCACAGCCCCCTGAGGTCAAACATTGTTTCCAGCAAATTGTCGCTTATTGCTTTACCATCCGAGTTAAAGGCAAACATTGGGAAATAGGTATTACCCGTTATGCCGCCATAGTACAGTTTTTTTTCGGGGTTCCAGGCAACCGCAGTGCCGTTGGCTCCACCGGTTCTGCCGGCTTTCAATATCAGTACTTTATTCAGCGTTCTGGCCTTACGGGCATATGATGGCGTAGCGTATATGAGCGAGACAAGAAATAGTAATGTTAGATTTTTCATTTTTTTGATGAACTGAAATAATTAAACCAATCCTAAACCAATCTGATTGTGCCATAGGTTGGAATCTTTTTGGCTGTGAAAAATGTTAATAATCTTTGAAAACTGGTGAAATGCAGGGTATTAAATGAACGCTTTTTGAAGAACGATGTTACCCCAACATAAAAATAAATTAACTTTACCGTTTTACAGGAAATAATTTTAAGATGATATTGCCAGTTGTTGCTTACGGTAGCCCCATATTGCGTAAAGTATGTGATGTTATTAATGCGGATTACCCGGACCTTTCAAAACTGATATCCGACATGTGGGAGACAGTTTACAACAGTAACGGAGTAGGCCTTGCAGCCCCGCAGATCAACAAACCAATCCGTTTGTTTGTTGTTGATACCGTGCAGATAGTGGATGATTTTAATGATGATGACCGGCGCAAATATCCGGCGGAGGATCCGTTAAAACAGGTATTCATTAATGCAAAGAAAATTGAAGAGACGGGTGAACCATGGGCTTACAATGAAGGATGCCTGAGTATCCCTAAAGTAAGGGAAGATATACACCGCGCCAGCCACATAAGGCTGAAATACATGGATGAAAATTTTGTGGAGCATGAACAGGTTTTTCATGGTATTACCGCGCGCGTGATACAGCACGAATACGACCACATAGAAGGGAAGCTGTTCATTGATTATATCTCACAGCTTAAAAAAAGGCTCATCAAGAAGAAGCTGGACGATATCAGTAATGGTAAGGTGAAGACTGATTACCGAATGCTCTTTCCTAGGTAGCCTGCTTGCTTTACTTGTCTTTAGATTAAGTGCCTTTTCTGTTCGGAATGTTACGTACGGAAAATGGCCGGAGTGTCTGTAGGAATTGCGCTCAACAAAATGCAGCAACCCAATTTAGTTGGATTGTACTGATGGATGGTTATTTAGTAAGGTAGCTTTTTCATTTCCCAGCCTTGTTTACGGCAGTAGTCCAGCACTTTAGGTAGTGCAAAGCACATTCTGTCCCAGGCTTTTGCACTGTCGTGAAACACTACTATCGATCCGGGCTCAATATTTTTGATCACATTCTCAATACACTGCTTGCCTGAATATTTCTTATCAAAATCACAGCTGAGTATACTCCACATAATAATTTTGTAATCAGGATATTTCCGGCGGATCAGTTTGGCCTGAGCCCATTTTATTTTACCGTATGGTGGCCTGAAAAGTGTGGTGCTGATATATTCGGCAGCTTTGTTTATGTTTTCCAGATAGGCGGAGTTTTCTGTTTTCCAGCCGTTCATGTGATTAAAGGTATGGTTGGCAACTGCATGACCTTGATTCAGTACCTGTTCAAAAACATCCGGATACTTTGTTATGTTTTCGCCCACGCAGAAGAAGGTGCCTTTTGCATTGTACTTCTTCAGCTGATCTAAAGCAAATTGCGTAGCAAATGGGTGAGGACCGTCATCGAATGTGATGTAAACTGCTGGCTCGTCCGTTTGGGGCATTTCCCAGATCAAACCCTGCGGAAAGACCATTTTCATCCAGAAAGGAGTTTTTGCCCGATACGAAATCATACTGCAAACCAACAAAAAAAAACTGAATTACAGTGATTGCTTTTTACACATCAAATAACCTTTCTGTATTTATGGTAAGCCGTTAAACCCAGGCTATTTCAGCCAATTCTGAAGGTCTTTCAGCTCATCGTTGCTGATAGCGTGTTTCATTCCGCTGTAGGCATGGAAGTCAGGTTTGAGCCCGATACTTTGCAAGTATTCTACAGCATCTTTTCCTTCCTGAAACTTAATTCTTTCATCAGCGGTGCCATGGCCAATGAATATCTTCAAATTCTTAAGAGCAGGTGTTACTTTAATTTCATTTTTGAGTGCCGGAAACAGCCTGCCGCTAAGTATCCCTACGCCTTTAACTTTATCCGGATTTTTCAGGCCTACCTGTAAACTCATCATGGCACCCTGGCTAAAACCCATTAAGTAAACCTGCCTGCTGTCGGCTTTGTACTTGGTTACTACTTCTGCTATGAATTTTACAATCTGTGCGCTGCTGCTATTGATTTCAGACTGAGCATCTGCTTTATGAAGGTCAAACCATTGAAACCCTGCTCCGGAAATAGGGTAGGGTGCCCTTGCTGATACGATCAGGTAATTTGGAGGGAATGTGTTTTTTAGTCCGAACATATCCTGCTCATCGCTTCCATAGCTATGCAGCAAAATGATAATCGGAGTTTTTGCTGCTTTTTGCGAAGGTATTGCTGCTACATACTTCAAAGTAAGATCCTGCTGAACGCTCTGTGCCCGGCAGAACGTACAGGTTGTTACCAATAACAACAACAGGGCAGTTACAATTACCTTTTGCATACAGTGCTTTGCTTTTGCAAATGAAATTAGTGCTTTTATACGAAATGGAAAATCAGCCCGTTTGCTGATTGGGTTTCTTTTAATTAATTTCAGCAGATAATTTTGGTTTATGAAATACCTGATCAAGTACGTACAGTTGCCATTTTCATTTTCAGAAGAGAAGTTGCTTCATGACCTGAATTCGCTGAATGAGCAATGGATTCTGCATTTCAACAAAGCACATTATGAAGGTTAGTGGGGGGCGCTGCCTTTGAGGTCAATAAGTGGGCGCATGGACAATGTGCTTCCTGGCTTTGACGGCAATGTAGTATTTGCAGATACTGTACTGATGGAAAAATGCCCGTACATAAAAAGTATTCTTGACGAATTTAAAGTAGAAAAGAAAGCAGTCAGGCTGCTGAATCTAAAACCGGGTGCTGTAATAAAAGAACACAGAGATGCAGAGCTATGCTATGAGATGGGAGAAGCCCGTATTCATATCCCGATCATGACAAATCCTGAGGTGGAGTTTTATGTGGACAACGAAAGGTTTGAGCGGCTGCCGGGGTCTTGCTGGTACATGAATTTTAACCTTCCGCACAGGATAAATAATTTCGGAAAAACCGACAGGGTTCATCTTGTTTTTGACGTAGTAGTAAACGACTTTATCAGGCAGCTGTTTGAAAATGCACCGCCTGAACGAAAAAAGATAGTTAGGGAAAAAGACAGCTACACCCCGTCGCAAAGGCGGGACATCACAGAACGGTTAAAAGAAATGAACACCCCTACATCTCTGGCGACGGCCCATCAAATGGAGCAGGACCTGGCTGAAGCATAATTGCCATAATTCAACTGAACTAACTAATCTCTTTTTGCTTCCCTTTTTTTCTCCAACTCTTCCTCACGAGCCTTATCTGAATCGTATGCTCTGATGATCTGTTTAACAAGCCTGTGGCGGACAACGTCAGCTTCATCCAGTTTAATCTGAGCAATACCATCAATATTCTGCAAGATTCTTGTGGCTTTAAATAAGCCAGATTTCTGATTCTTAGGCAGGTCAATCTGAGAAAGGTCACCGGTGATAATTGCTTTAGCTGATGCGCCAATACGGGTCAGGAACATTTTCAGCTGCAGGTCAGTTGAGTTCTGCGCTTCATCCAGAATGATAAAAGCATTGTCGAGTGTGCGGCCACGCATATAAGCGAGCGGGGCTATCTCAATAATCCTGTTTGCCATATAATAGTTCAGCTTATCGCTGGGTATCATATCATCCAGTGCATCATATAGCGGGCGCAGGTAAGGATCTATCTTCTCTTTAAGGTCACCTGGCAGGAATCCGAGGCTTTCTCCTGCCTCTACTGCCGGGCGTGTTAAAATGATTTTCCTGACAGCTTTATTCTTCAACGCCCTTACTGCAAGTGCTACAGCAGTGTATGTTTTACCGGTGCCTGCAGGCCCGATGGCAAATATGATGTCATTTTTCTCTGTGGCCTGAGCCATCAGTTTCTGGTTTTGTGTTTTGGCTCTTACAACCCTGCCATTGGGGCCAAATACCAGAATATCATTATCTTTTGCTTCCTCAAAACTCACATCTTCCTGATCGTCGTCTCCCAGAATCTTTGAAAAATAGTTTTCAGACAGATGGCCGTTTCTTTCCAGGTACTGAATGACCTGTTTTATTTTAGCCTGAGCTGCATTAACCTCATCCGGCTGCCCCGATAACTTGATCTGAGTACCTCGTGACAAAAGTTTCAGCAACGGAAACTTTCGTTTGAGGATCTCAAATTTACTGTTGTTGATACCGAAAAACTCTATCGGGTTTACTGTTTCGAGATTAATGATTGCTTCTGTCAAATTATCAGATTTTGGTGGTTAATAATAAAAGTACAAACTACGTGCCAGCATTTAATTTTGACCAGGTTAAGCTTGAATTATTAAATTATGAACGAAAGCTGATGAGTCATATTTTGTAGTCTCTTGCCTTGAATTCTTCCAGTTTGGCAGCAATGCCTGAATCAGACAAAGCGAATATTCTCGCGGCCATTACTGCGGCATTTCTTGCACCTGCTTTACCTACAGCCAGTGTTCCCACGGGCAGTCCGGCAGGCATCTGTACAATGCTGTATAAAGCATCAATGCCACCAGGCAATCCACCTTCCAGCGGCACGCCTAATACAGGAAGTGACGTATAGGCGGCACATACGCCCGGTAAAGCCGCGGCCATTCCTGCTGCGGCAATAACTGCACCATATCCGTCGCTCTTAGCATTGACGATAATGTCTTTTACTTTGTCAGGGTTGCGGTGGGCAGATGCTACCTCCATATTGTTTTCAATACCGAACCAGTTGAGCCACTTGCTTGCCTCCTGCATCACCGCATCATCGGTCTGCGACCCCATGATTATTAATACTTTCATTTGCCTGAAAAATTTTGTTTGATAGTGAAGTTAAAGAAGAAAATTATTGTATTGCGCCTAAAATTATCCACTTATCTGCAAATCTTTTTGCACAAAAAAACTAACACCGGCAATGCCGGCGTTAGAAACAAAAATTGAAAATTATAAATGAGGCATTAAAGTACCCGGGATGAATTACTTTTCTTTTGTATTGAATTTCTCTGTTGAATTTGTTTCACGCCTGATCAGTTTCAATGCAGGGTGAGTATGCCCATATTTCAGGAATGTTTTTTCCAGTCCGAAGATATTATCGCCATAAACATAAATAGTCTTACCGGTTAGCTTTTTGATTATTCCGTTTACCAGTAAATCTTTGTCTGTTTCATATTTTATGTCTGCAATCTGCAGGTGGCCGCCCAGTTTGTGATTGATAATATTAAAGTAGCCAATGTAGTTGGTTTTACCTATTGTAAGGCAGGTAATGAATGACTTGCCCTCCAGCAGCGGATCATCGGTATATGTAAACTTAGAAAGAAAATTGTTGAAGAAATCTATAATGCCTTTATAGTCATTGTTGTCCCTGATTACGCTGTTATCTATAATCATATAGTTCTTCAGCAGTTTGGTGTAGTCTCTGTCGTAATACACCGAATCGTTGTAGTCTACAATAGTAAAGTCTTTGGTATACATTTCTGAAGATAACTCCTCGTACCTCACCAATTCTGCATCAATTTTAACATCTGTCTTTACTTTTTTGTAAAAAACCGGCCCTTCTGGATTGTTGGCCTGGCGCGCCCACCATGTAGCTTTGATTGCATCTTTAGAGCCGAACAGTGCAACTGTGGCGTTGATCATTTCGGAATAGTTCAGGTCAACTTTTTTGTTTTCAGCTGTGGGGTGTATATTGATGGATGGCACTCTTGAATTTGTGACCTGAATATATCCCCATTTGTTCTGGGAGAATTCATTCACTTTAGCCGACTTTACAATGAATTCAGCTTTGTTTGATTTAACAAACCCAACCAGGTCGCGCCCGTTATTGTCAGACACAACAGCTTCGGCATATGGATATAGATTATGTGCTATCTGAGCAAATGACTGGCCCGAAACGATACTCATGAACCCGATTGCTGCTATTTTAATTGTTTTTGTTGTCATGCCTGGTTTTTCTGATTTCTTAATTTAAAGCCAAAGTAGTAAATATCTGTCGAAAAATGAAGTGTTATGATTGGGTGCCCCTGAATAGAGTTACTGTATTAATATTTGACTTATACAACAGCAACTACCAATGCAGCAAAGTTTCAATTTTCTGCGCCACCTTCTCAGCACTTGGCAGCATTGCCGCTTCGAGCAGAGTGTTCATAGGAACAGCCGGAAGGTCTAAAGCACCAATTGTCTGCACTGGTGCATCTAAATACTTGAAACAGTTTTGGGCTATTCTGCCGGCAAGCGCTTCGCAAAATGAGTTGCGCAATTGTTCTTCGGTAAGTACGATGCACTTTCCGTGTTTTTGAACAGTGCTGTATATGAGTTCTTTATCGAGCGGATAAATTGTGCGAATATCAATCACCTCAACCTGTCCAGGGAATTGCTTAGCTGCGTTTACGGCCCAATGAACACCCATGCCATAAGTGATAATGCAAACTGAAGCACCATTGCCTACAGCGTCCTGTGAACACGCCAGCGCAACCGCTCCTTTTCCCAGTGGCAGTATGTAGTCTCTTGCAGGCTCTATGGTTTTAGCTTCTTCGGTACCGGGGACCTTACTCCAGTATAATCCCTTATGTTCCAGCATTACTACTGGGTTGCCATCATAGAATGCGCCTTTGATTAATCCCTTTATATCGGCAGCATTGCTTGGGTATGCTATCTTAATGCCTTTGATTGTAGCCAGTGTGCTTTCGACACTGCCACTGTGGTATGGCCCTCCGCCGCCGTAGGCGCCGATGGGTACACGCAAAATCATAGATACAGGGAATTTGCCGCAGCTCAGGTAGCACGATTTACTGATCTCGGTGACCAGCTGGTTTAAACCGGGGTAGATGTAATCGGCAAACTGAACCTCTACGATGGGCTTTAGCCCTAGCGCATTCATACCAACAGTAGAGCCAACAATGTAAGCCTCCTGTATCGCCATATTAAATACTCGGGTGTCGCCAAATTTATCGGCCAGTGTGGCGGCCTCGCGGAAAACGCCGCCCAGGCGCCTACCTACATCCTGCCCGTAGAACAATGCTTCCGGGTGATCCTGCAAAAGCTCTTCTACAGCATGCAGTGCCGCGTCCACCATCACAACTTTTTCACGTCCTTCAGGGCAACGGTCACCGGTTTCCTGAGTAATAGGAGATGGAACATACACATGATCTGCCACTCTTTGAGCGTCAGGCTCTGGTGCTGCAACCGCCATATTAAATTCGTTCTGTACGTATGCCGTTTCCTCGGCCTCTATCTGATCCAGGTATTCGGCGGTTATACCATCTATATTTAATAAAATTTTCCTGAGTTTTGGCCCCGGATCATCGTTGGCGTGTTTAGCCAGATCCTGTGGCGTGCGGTACCATTCTTTTCTTACTCCGGATGTATGGTGCCCGAGTAACGGAACTTTGGCATGCACCAGAATAGGCTGACGGTGTTTGCGCACCCATTCTATGGTATAGTCCATAGTGTTGTAAGAATCGGTAAAATCACTGCCATTTACCCTAACGCGCTCTATACCTTTAAACCCGGCCGCGTATTCAAACGCATCCATGGTTCTTGCTTCATCGCTGCTCACCGATATACCCCAGTCATTGTCCTGCACCAGGTATATGATAGGCAACTTCTTAAGCACCGCAAACTGGAGTGCCTCACTGACCTCGCCCTCCGTAACACTGCCATCTCCCAGCGAGCAAATTGTAACCGGCGGAACCGGGTAGTTTGATAACTGTTGTTTTTCTCTGTATTGTACGCCCTGTGCAATGCCTGTGGTGGGTATCACTTGCATACCTGTGGCACTGCTCTGGTGTATAATAGTTGGGAAGCCTTCTCTTCTGCTGTTAGGATGGTTGTAATACTCCCGCCCGCCGGTAAACGGGTCGTCTCCTTTAGCAAGTAGCTGCAACATCAGTTCGTAGGGGCGGAAACCCATGCCCAGCATCAGGCTCTCATCACGGTAATACGGGCTCACAAAATCACAGGGCTTTAACAGAAACCCTGTAGCCAGCTGGATAGCTTCGTGCCCACGCGATGTACTGTGAACGTACTTACAAATCAGCCGGTTGGCATCATATATTTCCGCCATAGCTCTGGCGGTCATCATTAGTCTGTACGCTTTTAGTAAAAGTTCTTTTGTTAGCATGTATTTGAGTGCCCTGAGGAACGGCAAAAGTAAGATAAAGTAATGCTAAATTGATAGGCAGTGGAAAAATGCAGGTATTCCCGTTTTAACCGCAAACTTTGACCAGTCAGGCAGATATTACCTGAAACCATCAACCAATTGTTCAGAAGTCAGGTAATTGCATACAGTTACACATGTATTAACATTATTTAACCCGTGCTTTTATACTTATCCCGAGAGGATTCCGTTATAATTTCCAATGAATTTTACCCATTTAATTTCCATTAGAGGATAGAAGGTTTATTTTTGTTTCGTTAAAAGGCTTTTTATGCAGATTGATTTTAAAAAATTACAGATAGATATTATTGCAATAATTGCGTTTGCAGCGCTTTCGCTGGCGTTTTGTTATCCACAGTTGCAGGGTAAGAAACTCAACCAGCACGATAATATTTCGTGGCAGGGTATGGCGCGTGAAGGTATGGCCTTTCATGAAGGTACCGGGCAGGAAGTATTGTGGTCAAATAGTATGTTTGGTGGTATGCCAACGTATACCACGTATGTGGGCACGTCTAATACGAATTATCCAGGTGTAGTGCAAACAGTTTTGCAGTCTGTTGGTAAGCCTGCTTACTTCTTCTTCATTGCAATGATCTGTTTCTATATACTCATGCGGGTATTGGGGGTGAACAAATGGGTAAGTATGGTGGGGTCGATGGCTTATGCCTTTTCATCTTACAATGCTATTATTATCGGGGTAGGGCATGATACAAAGATGCTCACAATGGGTTATCTGCCTGCTGCGCTAGCTGGTTTGTACCTGATTTTTAAAGAAAAATGGCTCACCGGCGCTGCCCTGCTGGGTATTTCCATCGAACTGATTTTTGCCAATAACCACTTCCAGATAATCTATTATTCAATGATTATTTTCCTCTGCTTCGGTATTGCTATGTTTGCAATTGCACTAAAAGAAGGGAAGCTAGGCAAGTTCTTTATTTCATGCCTGATAGCGGCAAGCGTAACAGCATTAGGGGTTGGCCCGAGTATTACGTCAATCTTGACCACATCTGAATATACCAAGGAGACTATGCGTGGTGGTGCCAGCGAACTGTCGGGCCATGACAAGAAGACAAACGGTGGCCTGGACAAAGAATATGCATTCAGGTGGAGTAACGGAATAGGAGAGACCTTCTGCCTCATGATTCCTTATTTATACGGAGGTTCGTCGGGAGAATCTGCAGACAAGGCACCAAAGACGCTGGAAGCGATAGGGGGCAGCACCGACTCATTGCCATTGTATTGGGGGCCGCAGCCATTTCTCGGTGGACCGGTTTATTTTGGTGCGGTTGTTTGTTTCCTGTTTATTCTTGGCCTTATTGTGTTCCGCTCCCCACACAAATGGTGGATACTTGCGGCTTCTTTTATTGGTATCATGTTGTCTTGGGGTAAGAATTTTGAAGGAATCAACTACTTCCTGTTCGATCATTTGCCCTATATGAATAAGTTCAGGACGCCATCTATGGCTATGATTATTCCGCAGTTTCTGTTTCCGCTGTTGGGTGTATGGGCGGTTCAGGAAATCATAGACCGCAAAGACGATCCAAAGATGTGGGGGCAACTGCGCCTGGCCGCTGGTATTGCTGCCGGCCTTTGTGTGTTGCTGGGAGTAGGAGGCAGTATGTTTTTTAATTTTACGGGCGGTAGCGATGAACAACTTCCTAAAGATATTTTAAAGCTGTTGAGAGATGACCGAGTATCACTTGCTATGAGTAGCGGCCTGAAAAGTGCGGCATACATACTGATTGCTGCCGGGCTGCTGTGGGCGTTTATAAAAGGCAAAATTAATACCGGGATACTAGTTGGCGGCCTTGCAGCTGTCATTGCAATTGACCTGATTCCGGTGTCTATGGCTTACCTCAATGAAAAGAATTATGTAGATGCATCGGATTATGAAAGTGTGTTTGTGCCACGTGAGGTGGATAAGCAGATACTGAAAGATACAGACCCGTACTACAGGGTGCTGGATCTGTCGAGAGATACTTATAACGATGCTGTGCAGGCATACTTCCATAAATGTGTAGGTGGTTACCACCCGGCTAAAATGGAAATTTATCAGGATCTGATAGACAGGCAGCTAAGCCGTGGCTTTAATAGCCAGGTGCTTAATATGCTCAATACCAAGTACATTATAGTAGGCGGGCAGAAAAGTGCCCCCGGCGTTATACCTAACAAAACAGCCTGCGGCAACGCATGGTTTGTGGATGAGGTTAAATGGGCAAATACAGCAGATGAAGAAATGGAGAGCCTGAATGCCCAGAAGCTGGGAGATACAACAATTATACCCAATGCTTTTGATCCTAAAAAGACAGCGGTAATGCGCAGTACGTTTAAAAGCGATCTGGGAACTGCTCCATTTGGGAAAGACAGTGCGGCATACGTGAAACTGGACAAATACGGACTGGATGATATTTCGTTTGTTTCTCAGAACGGTAAAGAAGGACTGGCTGTATTTTCAGACATATACTACTCAAAAGGCTGGAAAGCTTTTGTGGATGGTAAGGAGACGCCGATCATGAAAGCTAACTATGTACTACGTGCAATAAGAATACCTGCAGGCAGCCACAAAATTGAATTCCACTTCAGACCGGAAAGCTTCTATACGGGTAAGAAAATAGGTATGGTAAGCGGCATTTTGCTAATACTTTTATGTTTGGCTGCATTTTATCCTTTGTTTAAAAAATCTGAAACTCCTGCGGGAAGTTAATAATGGGCAGCGGTGCGGTATACCATATTAAAGACCTTTTCCGGTTGAGGAGGGAAATGAGCGTTGGCTTTTACCTGACCGATTTTGTATTTAGAAAGATTTTCAGGCGGAATTCTGGTGTTAAATGGGCGGTTCATCATACCAGTACAATTCACAATCCAGAGAAAATAGTGCGAGGCAGAAATGTGTTCCCCGGCGATTCGCCAGGGGTGTATATTAATGCAGTTAATGGTGTGCGCATTGGCGACTATACCAATATAGGCCCGAATGTGGGTATTATTTCGTCCAACCACGACCTGGTCAATAACGATGCGCATACGGTATCTGCTCCTGTGGAGATAGGCCGGTTTTGCTGGATGGGCATGAATGCTGTAATACTGCCCGGTGTACGGCTGGCTGATTTTACTATAGTGGGCGCAGGGGCTGTTGTTACAAAAAGTTTTGAAGAAGGTTATTGTGTTATTGCCGGTAATCCTGCCAGGGTCATAAAATACTTAAATAAGGAAGAATGTGATGCCTTTGCAAAAGGGAAAGAGTAACAGGTTTCTGAAAGATTCAGTATTTATCTTTATTATCAGGTTCTTTCCTTCACTGGCCAACCTGCTGGTATTACTGTACTATTCGCACAGCCTGCCGAGGCCGGTGTATGGTACCTACCAGAATTTCTGGATACAGTTGAACTTTATTTACCCGTTTGCCTGCATGGGCATTCATGCGCTGATACTTACGTATTCGCCGGCCTTTGTGCTGAACCTGGCAAGGAGTATCAAGCAATCAAAAGTGCTGTTGTATTCCATCTGGGTATTATTGCTGGCTGCAGGTTTTGCCTTGCTGCAGCAGCGTTCGCTGGATGTGCACCTGCTGATACCGTTCTTTATGCTGGTGCTTTTTTCTGCCAATATCATTATGGAATCTGTACTAATCGTATTCAGGAGATTCCGCGCGCTTTCATTGATCAGTTTTTTGTTTGCCGCTGGTTATTGCTGGATTCATTATGCTGTGGTTCAAAAAGGGTTCTCGTACCAGTCGCTGTTTTTTTATCTTCTGGTGTTAACTCTGTTGCGGTCAATAGCTAGTGGAGTATTGCTGGTAGTGAGCCTGCCGGAACATGCGGATAAAGTACACTCCGATGGGCGGGAGGTTGCTGAAGTGCGCCGGCTGTGGTTGCATCTGGGTGTATATGATATTCTTCAGATTGTGTTTGCTGGTATTGATAAATTTGCTGTTTCCATATTGCTTACTTCCTCGCTATCTGCTGTGTACTACAATGGGTCGCAGAATATTCCCTTTCTCCCATTAATATTGAGTGCCGCAGGTAGTGCAGTGCTGATTCAGATGGTTAAGGTGGGTGCCGCTGATGAACGGCAGTCGCTAATAGGCATGATGAATCAGCTTGCCCGGGTGCTTTCGGTTGTTGTTTTCCCTATTTTCTTTTTTCTGGTGTTCTTCAGGAACGAGTTTTTTAGCGTACTGCTGCCAGACTATGCACAATCTGTTCCTATATTCCTGGCGTGCCTGATGGTTATTCCGGTTAAAGCCTACAGCTTTACTACGGTGCTACAGAAGATGCACCTGGGGCATATCATCAACAAAGGGGCAGTGCTGGAGTTGATCGCAGCAATTGTATTGATGTATCCGTCGTATAGTTGGCTGGGGTTGCCCGGCCTAGCAGGTTGTTTTGTGGTAACTACCTATTTTCAGGCGGCTTACTACCTGTATCATGCTGCCGGGGCATTGCAGACAAGCATGAGTTCATTGCTGCCATTTGGCAACTGGCTGATAAAGCTTATTGTTTTTGCTGTATTGGCTATAGGAATTCACTATATGCTGGTTGTACAGTTTACCCCCGCTGTTTCCCTATTTTTGGGGGCGTTATTTACCGGGTGCGTTATTGCAGCCGCACTTTATCTGGAACACAAAAAGCAGGCGCGGAACTTACATGTTACATAACAGGCAGCGTTTACGGGATATTGATAATACAGGATTTGGGCCTAACAGCAGTGTAGAGGGCGGTAGGCTGCTGAATTCAGATGGCTCCACCAACCTGCGCAAGCGGGGTATACCTATATGGGAGCGGATTAGTATGTACCACACCCTGCTGCGGATGAAACAAAGCCATTTTATTTTTTTTATTATCCTGTTCTATACCGTAACCAATATACTATTTGCATGCTTGTATTTCTTTATCGGAGTCAGTAACCTGGGCCTTACACAGCCGTTATCGCTGGGCCAGCAGTTTATGGAGGCTTTTTTCTTCAGCTCGCAGACGCTTACCACAGTTGGGTACGGGCATATGGCTCCCTACGGTATGTTAGCCAATATCGTTGCTTCAATAGAGTCGCTGATAGGTATACTTACGTTTGCATTGGTTACCGGCCTTATTTACGGAAGGTTTGCCCGGCCCAAAGCATATCTTTTGTTCAGCCCCAATATACTGGTGGCACCCTATAAGGATGGTAAGGCAGTAATGTTCCGTATGGCTACTTATAAAAATAACCATCTTACTGAGGTTGAAGCAAATATGACGCTGGCCCTGCATGTGCAGGAAAATGGTAAAACTGTTACAAAATTCTACCCGCTTAAATTGGAAATGCCCAAAATCAATTCACTGGCTCTGAGCTGGACAGTGGTACATGCAATAAACGAAGACAGCCCGCTTTATGGTTTTACGATGGACGATGTAGTTGATGCAAAAATGGAGGTGATAATTTACGTTAAGGCATTTGATGATCATTTCTCAAACACAGTGCAGCAGCGAACATCATATATTTATCATCAGGTGGTATATGGTGCAAAGTTTCTGCCCATGTTTGAGAAGGCAACAGATGGCTCATACACCCTGCTGGCACTCAACAAGATCAACGCTCACGAAATGGTTGAGCTACCTAAAACTGTTTTGGCTACTTCATAGTTTTTGTGGCTACAAAATCGTATTTTTGCCATATGCTATCAGTTAAAACCATATCACCGCTCACAGAGCAATACTTACACAGAGAAGAAGAATTTGGCGCCCATAATTATCATCCGCTGCCGGTAGTCATATCCCGTGGCGAGGGCGTATATGTGTGGGATGTGGATGGCCGCAGGTATTACGATTTCCTGTCGGGCTATTCGGCTGTTAATCAGGGGCACTGTCATCCGCGCATAATAGATGCGTTTGTAAGCCAGGCACAGAAGCTTACACTTACATCGCGCGCATTTCATAATGATGTGCTGGGTGAATATGCCGAATTCATTACAAAGTTTTTTGGGTATGACAAGGTACTGCCCATGAATACAGGCGTGGAGGCTGTGGAAACCGGGCTGAAACTGGCCCGCAGGTGGGGATATGAAGTAAAAGGGGTGCCGGGCAATAAAGGAAAAATTATAACCTGCTCACAAAACTTTCATGGCCGCACTATAAGTGTAGTTTCATTCAGTAGTGATGAGCAATCAAAGAGGGATTTCGGGCCTTTTACGCCCGGTTTTGAACAAATTCCCTACAATGATACGGCGGCGTTGCAGCAGGCATTGCAGGACGAAAATGTGGTAGGTTTTCTGGTAGAACCCATACAGGGTGAAGCGGGTGTGATTGTGCCGGATGATGGCTACCTGGCCAAAGCCGCCGCTATGTGCAAAGAAGCAAACGTATTGTTTATAGCAGATGAGATACAGACAGGACTTGCCAGAACAGGCATGATGCTAGCCTGTGACCATGAAAATGTGCGCCCCGATATTTTGCTGCTTGGGAAAGCATTGTCCGGCGGCACCATGCCCGTATCGGCAGTACTGGCTGATAATGACATCATGCTGACCATAAAGCCGGGTGACCATGGGTCTACATACGGAGGCAATCCGCTGGCGTGCCGGGTGGCTATGACGGCATTACAGGTGCTGGTTGATGAAAAGATGGCTGAAAATTCACTAGGTCAGGGAGCACACTTCAGAAATGAGATACGTGGATTGAACAGTGAATTTGTATCTGTGGTAAGGGGTAAGGGCCTGTTTAATGCAATAGAGATCAGCCACCCCAACAAGGAAGCGGCATGGGATATCTGTATGAGTATGAAACAAAACGGCCTGCTAGCCAAGCCCACCCATGGCGATAAGATCAGGTTTGCACCACCATTGCTGATAAATAGGGCGCAGATTGATGAATGCGTTAGCATTATTGGCAAAAGCCTTGCTGACTTCTGATAGGGCTGTATTACATTTCGGTTCCTCTGGTTGGCCTCTTTGATCTCAGGTATCTGAAAAATACTCTCAGTAGCCATACCAGGGCAATCAGTGCAATAACTGAGAATCCTAAAATGGCAAATAGGCTAATGATGGCACCAAAACTGGTGGACTGTACCTTGAAAGGATTCTTAAAAGACATGGTTGTGAGCCTTGACTGATCAACTGATTGCTTTGCAAAAGAGTCAATAGAGCCGAACAATAACTGCCTTTTTTGGGAAACATAGGCGAAATCAAATTTCTCAATTGCATCGGTGTATACCAATACGATATTGTCTTCGCCAGTAGGGTAGAGGTCGTTGAAATGGTAGTACAGGATACCATCAGGCTCATTTACTTTGAACACAGAAGAAGGAGAAATACCCCTGATATCTTTGACGTGGATATCATCCATCAGCGCTATCTTAACTTCCCCGTTGGCAATGGGTTGTTTCCATGTGGCTCCCGATTCGAGCAGATAAATGAATCCGTTGTTTTTATCAATTGTGTATCCTTCACGAACAATGGTATTATTAGTATTCACTACAAAATAGACGGTGAGTGTAGTTGTGTCTTTGGGTTTGAAAGTGCTTTCCCATACGTACCAGTTATTCTCGCCAATGGCTAGCCGTTCGGCTGCAGGTTGTATGATCAGTAAATTCTCCTTGCCGTTGGTGTAACTTTTAAGGGCATAGAGCTGATCGAAGAAAACCTGAAAGTTGCCGTAATTATCGTCGGTGGAATGTATAGACGCATTGACGGGGTAGCCCACTTTGATACTTACAGGGGAATCGGTGGTATTGAGCATTTTGTATTCGCCACGTACTACGGCAAAGCCTCTGTAGAGCTGGATGGCAATGTGCTCATCAATCATCTGAATCTTGCGGAAGTATACACTGTCGCCGGGAAAAAGCAGCACAAAATTGCCTGTGCCACCGGCATCAAATATGCCAGGCTGTGCAGCATTGCTGTAACCCCGCATGGGAATCAGTGACAGGAGGCATAACAATAGTGCAATAATGTTCTTCATAGTAATTCAATTGTATCTAAAACGGAACCGGGTGCGATAAAGATAATACGTTTTATCTTTTGCAATATCCCGGAAGAGGGGAAAATACTACCTGCGCCTGTCAAAAAGGTGCCTGGAATCACTTCTTTCTGAGTGATTTCAGTATCTCTTTTTCTTCTGCCGTCATTTTCTCCATAGCTATGGTAAATGCTATGGAGTGAATCTGCTTAATATGCTTTTTAAGAAACGGCAATGCATCGGCGGGATAAACCGTATGCAGCTCCCGCAAAGCCCATCCTACAACTTTTTGTACATAGTATTCCGGGTCGGTAAGCAGGGGATGTATCAGTGCTTTTATCTTTTCCGATGGCAGGTATGCTTTTTTGGTACGGCTGAAATACAGCAGGCTCACAACAGACTGCCTGCGTTTCCACAGGTTGTTGCTGTTGTTCCATTTCGTTAGCTGCTGGTACACATCAGCCGTATGGGTTTCAAGCACTTTTGTATTTACTTTGGCAAGTGCGTCGCATAAGCTCCAGTCGTTTACATCTTCCTGCCACGATAAGGAAGTCTTCCAAATGAGCTGGTGGTACTCCGTTTTCCTCACATATTGCTCCAGAAAAAAGAAAGCCTGCAGCCTTACCCAGTAGGAACCGGTTTGTTTCCAGATATCATCCCATATCTGTAGCTGTGCAAGGAATGGTAGCTGAGAAAATGAATACCCAGTGCTGAATGCTTTCCTGTGAACAAGAACGACAGCAGGCAAGGAAACAACCCGATTAGTTACTTCCTGAAGATGTGCCTCCGGTTTTGTTTTTGGTGGCATGAAATCAACCAGCTACTTCTTCGCTAAAAACCTTCAGTTCGTTGTATAGTGTATCCCGCTCTACCGGTATGCGGCCCACAGCATGGATCATGTCGCAAAGCTGCTCGGTGCTCATTGCCGGATTTTGCTCTTCAGCCCCAGCCATTGAGTAGATCTTGGTTGTATCATCTATGGTGCCGTCGAGGTCGTTTACTCCGAAAGAGAGTGTGAGCTGAGCTGTTTGCCTTCCCAGCATAGGCCAGTATGCTTTCAGGTTTCGGACGTTGTCCATGTATATACGGGAGATGGCATAGAGCCTCAGGTCTTCAATAATTGAGGCCTCTTTGATATAAGACATATCATTGTCTTTATTCCTGAACTTGAGCGGAATAAAACAGTTGAATCCACCAGTTTTATCCTGCAGCTGCCGAAGCCGGCTCATATGATCTATGCGGTGCGCGTAATTTTCTACATGTCCATACAGCATTGTTGCATTAGAGTGCATACCCAGATTGTGGGCAGTTTTGTGTATATGCAGCCAGCCGTCGCCATCTACCTTGTCTGCGCATATCTTATTGCGAACATCGGGGTGGAATATCTCAGCGCCGCCGCCGGGCAGAGACTGCAGGCCAGCGTCCTTCAATTGCTTCATGCCTTCTTCAATGCTCAGCTTAGCCTTGCGGATCATGTAGTCCAGTTCCACAGCCGTAAAGCCTTTCAGATGCAAGCCGGGACGGTGGGCTTTTATTTTGCGCAGCAGTTCGCAGAAAAACTCCAGGTTCATTTTGGGGTGTACGCCACCTACTATATGCACTTCGGTTACCGGCTCGCCATCGTACTTGCGTACTATGTCCAGCATTTGTTCCATGGTTAGTTCCCAACCGTCATCCTTATGCTTGTATTGCCTTGAATAAGAACAAAAATTACAGGTAAAGACACATACATTGGTGGGCTCAATATGGAAATTACGGTTGAAGTAAACTTTGTTGTTGTGCAGCCTTTGTGCAATGTGGTTAGCCAAAGCTCCTACAAAACCAAGTTCACCTTTTTCAAACAGTAGGAATCCTTCTTCATCGGTTATGCGAATTCCCTTTTCAACTTTTTCGGCTATCGTCCTTAGATCCTTATCTGTTTTTACTGTATCAAATGCTGCTGCAATGCTTAGTGGCTGTAGGCTCATTGTAAAGATATTTTCCGGGTTATTTTCCCGGATGCAAAGTTACATGTTACTAAGTAAATACCCTTAATGAATGCAGAGAGATCAATTGAATATACAAGTTTGCCTGTTTCAGTAATTCTGCTTTTGTATATGGTTTTCCCTATGATATCTGTAACGGTGATTTCCTGCAGTGCGTCTGTGTTTTCGTTGAATGTGATGTACACGATACCAGTAGTTGGGTTGGGGGAAATGCTTAGGTTGCTTAATTCAGTTACATTACTTACGCCGGTTATTGGCGACCAGTTCAAAAGTTCTGAGTGCTGGGTAAGAGAATAATTTTCACCGGTTGGCACCAATACCATTGATGCCATTACCGCCACCTGATCGGGGGTAAACAATTGCATGGCCACATCATCGGTATAATTCATGAAATCAAGTGTTGGGGCACCATATGGCTGTTGCTCCACTGAGCCATTCAAGTGGCAACTGTCTCTGTATGTCCCGCCGGCTATAGTGTAGGGGTAGGCAAAATACTTGCTGTCGCCTTCTGGTGGTGTGTCTGCAAGCCCGTCGTCAGAACCGCCGTTCCATGGACAGAAACCGCCGTCGTCTCCCCATGTATGCCATATCTCAAAAAAATGGCCTAGCTCATGTGTAAGTGTCCTTCCCTGATCGTAATAATCTGAGTGATAAGTAGTTGGAATATAATAGTCTGTTGGAGCGGTTCTTTTACCCACAACTGCGTAATTCAGCACAATACCTTCTTCATCCAATGGAAATCCACCCAGCCCGGTGCCTGACTTAAAAGTAGTAAGGCCCAGCAAACCGCCGAAATCAACAAAATTGGTACACCAGATATTCAGGTATTTGTTTACATCCCATGCATCTATGCCTCCTAAGCTGGCATGTTTTGAATTACTGTAGTTGGATGATGCACCTGAAAATCCTCCGGGTGTATTGGGTATAATCTTGACTTCAAATCCGGGAGTTCCGTGGCCGGATGGGTCGGTATGGGCAAGCCCAAAATGGATACCTGCGCTTGCATAGAGTGGCTTCCAACCAGACGGAATCAGCACCGAGTCAGGATTCTGCCGGTTAAAGTCCCTGTTGATAACTGCAATCTGTGAATCTACTCTACGCTGCACCCCTGAAACACCACCCAATTGAAACAACTGCGCCTCCGTAACCAGATAATGGAATATAACCGGTATAGGAGCAACCGCAGTAGTTTTACGGCTACTGCCTGCTGCCTGATTCTTTTTGTAATTGTCGGCAATACCCTGAAGTGAAGCTTTCTGGTTCTGAAGTTTTGTTGCCCATGCAGGGTCTTTTGCTATCAGTGCAGCCTTTGTCATTTCAAAGCCGCACTGCCTTTGCGCAAATGCCTGAGTGCAGGATACCAGCGACCAAATTACAATAGAATAAATTATGTGTTTCAAACTATGAATATTTAGGGATGTATATACGAAGTTATAGAAAATAGTATTTGCTATTGAATACTTACTGCAAAATCCATACCAGATACAGGCTACAGTTTGGAAGGAGCATTTTGCAGGTATTCCTGCAGCATCATTACGGCGCTCACAGCATCTATCAGTTCTTTTTTCTCACGGTCCTTTTTCTTCAGCCCCATTTCTGAAATAGCCTGAGACGCAATTTTTGATGTATATCGTTCATCAATTTTCTCCACTGGCATATTCGGGAATACATTTCCGAACTTCAGAATAAACTTTTCAACCAGTGGAGTAGCGTGGGTGGGGGAGTTGTCGAAATTCAGCGGGTATCCTATCAGGATTTTCTCAACAGGCTCCGCAGCTATGTATTTCTTCAGGTATCCTATCAATTCGTTCGAATCAACAGTGTCCAGTGATGTGGCAATAATCTGTAGCGGGTCGCTTACTGCAAGCCCGGTTCTTTTTTTTCCGAAATCAATTGAAAGTATTCTGGCCAAATTATTTTTTGTCAAAATTACCCTGAAATAATCATTTCACAGCTTCTACTTTATATCCTTCTTTTCGAAGGAGATTAATAACACCGGTTTCCCCGTATAAATGCCCGGCGCCCACTGCAAAGAAAACCGAGCTGGCCAGCATCTTAGTAGTGATGCGCGGTATCCAGTTTTTGTTTCTTTTTTCCAGGAACATGCCCAGGTCCAGGCTCTGGTCTTTGGAGGTGGTCAGAAGCTCGTACAGTTTTGGCAAGTCCTGATTTTTGTAGGCATTAATCAGCCCGGCAAATTCGTTGTCATTTGACGCGTTGTTTTCCATGGCGTCCATTAATTGTTTTACAACTGAGTCTGTGGGAATGCTGGCCAGTACATCAAGTTGTTCCTGCGGTTCTTCCAGCCCCAATATTTCTTTATTATCTGCCTGCGCAATTTTCATCAGGCTGTCTTCGTAAGATACCGGATTGGCACAGCTTACGCCTGTTGTGCCCAGCATGCTTAATAAGGCCACGGGCTTTAATTGTTCAAACATGGCAATGTCCATTCCCAGGCTGTCACTAAAATATTGTTCCAGTGTTTTGTACTGCTCCGCAGTAAAATATTCCCTTAATTTTTTGCCGGTTTTATCCATTAACCCCATAGATGCTTGTAGCATCACTTCCGGGTTGTCCAGATCCATCTCGAAGCAGATCTTCTCACTCACGCCAAAACTCTCTTTCATTTTTTGTGTCCAAAGAAAATCTTCTGAGCAAATGAGGTGTATAGTGCCAAAGAGATAAGATGGTTTGGGCAAGTGTTTGCCGCTTATTTTCCATAAGAGCGACCTGTCTTTAGCCGGCGTTTGTTTTTGCTGGGCAAAGGTGGAGAGCGTGGTCAGTAAAGTAATCAGGCCGGTAATCAGGGCTGCAATTTTCTTCATCGTATAAAGTTAAGTTGATGGTTTGAAATGTAAAAAGTTCGTTTGATCCAGCTGTGGAAATCTGGTTGATATTGTAGTTGTCATAAAAGTGATGCCAGTGTGTTAATGCGGCCAGATAAGGTTGTATGTTTTATTTGTAAATTTGCACTGCTACAAAGCCGGGTTATCGCCTTCCTGATCTTCAGGGTGGAGGAAAGTCCGGACAGCATAGAGCAGCGCACTACCTAACGGGTAGGCCTCTGTTTCGCTCACGCGGGGCAGGGGACAGACAGTGCCACAGAAAATAACCGTCTGCCGGCCTCCGGCAGATAAGGGTGAAAATGTAGTGTAAGAGACTACAGTATTGGCTGGTGACAGCCAGTAGGGGTAAACCTTGCGTGCTGAAATGCCAAATAAGCAGGCGTTTGACGGTGCTCGCCGGAGTCTGTGGGTTGGCAGCTTGAGGTACTGTGTGAGCAGTATCCCAGATAAATGATAGCCGTTTGTTTCCGGATTCGTCCGGCGGCAAAAACAGAATCCGGCTTACAGGTTTTGTGGTTTTTTAAAAATAGTAAGGCGGTGCAATCGCACCGCCATTACTATGTTCACCCTTGCCCCTCTTTATCGTTCTCTTCATTTCCCAACGCTTCATTTCATCACTACATTTGCACTTTTCCTTACTTTCTCCTGATTCCTTAATTCACCTGTACCTGATGCGTTGTAGGCTCTATTGGTTCTTTCTTAGGCAATGATACTACCAGAATGCCGTCGGCATATTTAGCTGCAATTTTCGAGGCATCTATTTTTTCATTGAGCGTAAAAATTCTTTTGAAAGATTTCATGCGGTATTCGCTGCGAATCCATTTTTCCGCTTTTTCTTCAGTCTGTTCTGTTTTCTGTTCTGCAGAAATCTGTAAGATGTTGCGGTCAACATTCAGATTGAAATCTTCCTTTTTTAAGCCAGGCGCTACCAGATGCAGCTCATATGATTTATCAGTCTCCTGAATGTTTACCGGTACGGTAAATGAGCTTAGTTCTTCGTTCAGCTGGTTCCAGCCATTGTTCATCACGTCTTCAAAAAATCCACCTATGGTGCGTGGTGTTACTGCGAAATTTCTTCTTGTGTACATAAAATTGAGTTTTTAGTTTGTTTTCTCTATTTGGTACAAATGGTGTACCAATGGATGAAAAGTGTCAATATGGCGCTTTTTTAACAATGAAAATGTCAAAAAGGCTGATTTAGATACATCCAACCTCAAATACTGCGACAATTTTTCAAGATATGCTAGGTTCAACTCCTGTTATTGGCCCTGGTGGCAATATTTTGTTTGCCGGTTCTTACCAATAGTTGTTAAACACGTTGCTAAACTCGTATGAAATTGCATCAGTTGGAAATAAATTATATGCATTTAAACTATCACTTTTTCAAACCCTTTTTATAGATTTATATGTCTCTTATCAGCAAACAAACTAATAGAATAATTTTATCACAGCAGTATTTGAAGTTACCATTACTCACACATTCTCAAAAATAGAAATGAAGAAACTTTACGCTCTGATTTTATCCTGCCTGTTCTTAAACGCATCTGCACAGATCATTGCACCAGACACTGTTTGCGTGGGTACAACTGTAAACTTTACAACTGCGAAGACAGCAACAACCTATGCCTGGGATTTCAGTCCGGTAAATGTTGTGCAGCCTATTTCGCCAATCAGGACGCTGGCATCTGGTTTTACTGGAACACCTACTTTCACCTGTTTCAATAAAGATGGTGCTAATTATTACTGCTTTGTATCTGACTACAACACAGAGCATTTATTCAGGCTAAGTTATGGCACCAATATTCACAGTGTGCCGGTTATCACTGACCTGGGTACGCTGGGCATGGCTGGTGGCAGGCTTGAGGGCGTTGATATTGTAAAGGATACCGCAACCGGGCAGTGGTATGGCCTTATAGTAGACGACCACATGATGGGTGTCCTTAGTTTTGGCTCATCTTTATCCAGCACGCCTACCTGCGTTGTTACCTCATACCCCACCAGCATGTACTGGACTCACCAGGTGACCATCAAACGGTGGCACGGCAACTGGTCGGCTTTTATTGCAAACCGCAACACCACCATCACCCGATTCGATTTCGGTTCATCATTGACCAATCCTCCTGTTATCACAGCTTTGCCAAATGTGGGCAGTGTTTATACCCCTTGTAATTTCAGTTTGTATGAGCAGGGCGGGCAATGGTATATGCTGGTGACCAGCCTTATTTCGGCAGTTGTTACGAGATATGATTTTGGAACCAACCTGCTGAATAATACACCGACAGGAACATTGCTGCCTGCTCCTGCAGGCATGCTGCACTTACCTCGCTATATTAATTTACTCAATGACTGTAATGGCAACCTGATAGGCTATCTGGGCAATGAAACCGGCAACATTGTCCGGCTTGACTTTGGCGGCAACATTACTAATATGCCAACCTATACTGTTGTGGGAGCTGCCGGGTCTTCTACCATAAATGGCGCCACTCCCTGTGCTTTCGATGATACTTTTAGTTTCATAACTACTGATTATACCGGCAGGTTATTGCAATTCATGCCGTTAAATTTCACACCACAGGCGTTTATTAATTACTACAATCCTGTTCAGCCTTATACTTACACCACAGCCGGTACCTACCCGGTTTCTCTGTTTTGTGATATGGGCTACGCTACTGGCCCATATGTTTATTGCAAGAATATTGTTGTTGTAAATAAATCTGTTGTTACAAAAAGGAGGGATACAACCCTCTGTGCCGGCACGCCGTTTACACTATATGCCGATACTATAGGCAGATACCTGTGGAGTACTACTGACACAACTTTCTCTATCACACGTGCGGCATCAGGTGTCTATTGGGTTCAGACAGATGCAGGGGCCTGCAGAATAAAGTCTGATACTGTTCATGTTAATTATGCAACTTCAGTAAACGTGAACCTGGGCAATGACACAATAATGTGTGTAGGCAACAGCCTGACGCTGGCTCCCTCACTGCCCGTTGGCGCATCGGTGTTGTGGAGTACAGGTGCTACTACTCCGTTTATCAATGTTACTTCTACGGGAACTTACTGGATAAAAGTAACTCTGGGTGGCTGTATTGGATTTGATACAATCCATGTAACTATTAATCCGAAGCCAACTGTGAACGTTGGCCCAGATGTTACGGTATGTTTAGGAACACCGGTTTCGCTTCAGGCATCAGGTACTTTTACATCACCCACTTACCTATGGAGCGATGGCAGCACATCATCGGGTATAAATGCCACAACAACAGGTACCTACTGGGTGGTTGTTACAGACGGTGGCTGTACCGGAACCGATACCACAAGAGTGAATTTCAAGCCAATGCCTGAGGTTTCGCTGGGCAGGGACACAATCATTTGCCCTGGCAACTCACTGGTACTCTCCAGCCACCAGCCTGCCGGTGCCAAGTTTGTATGGAATACAGGCAGTACTGATTCTTCGATCGTGGTTACGGCTGCGGGTACATATACGCTAACTGTTGACCTGAACGGCTGTACTGCTAATGCGTCCATAAACGTAGCACAGGGTACAGCTGAGCATCTGGACCTGGGCCCGGATACTACTTTGTGTATAGGAGATGAACTGATTCTGAATGTAAATAACAATCAGGCAGTTTGGAGTACCGGGTATGTAGGGGCTGCAATCAAAGTGGCCTACCCCAAAACTTACTGGGTTATGCTGCACGAACAATGTGGCATTATCATGGATTCGATAACGGTTGATTTTCGTATTTGTGATATTGGGTTCCCATCAGCATTTACTCCTAATGGCGATGGCAAAAACGACATCATAAAAGTAGAAGGCACCCTGAAGTACTACAGCGATTATTCATTAAGTATATTTAACCGGTGGGGTGAACGTGTATTCTATACTACCGACATTTATGCCGGATGGGATGGTATTTATAACGGTACCAAACAGGACCTGGGTACTTATTTCTATATGATATATTACACTATCCACGAGAAGAAACATATGATGAAAGGGGATTTTCAACTTATCAGGTAGTGGTGCGGATGGAATCAGGGAAATTTGATATGCCGACTGTAGGGTATTGCATCGTGTGTTTTTTTTAACCATCTTTGCATATAGGTTCTGCGGGCAAAAAACTCAAAAAAATTAAAAAATGAGAAAATTATCTGTAATTGCATTGTTTATTACAGCCATTCTTTTTGCTTGCAACAAGCATAAAGATGACTACAGGTGTATAACTGTCTATTCGACCAATTACATTGTTACACGCGCTGATACTGTTGTAGAAACAGATTTTACTGCCAAGCAGGCTAAAGACTATGAGAACGCCAACACCTCTCACGGGCCTGTAGGAAATCCTGCTCCCGGCGATACAAAGGCTACTACCTGTACGCAGATTTTGTAATAGGCTAACAACGATTTGAATGTACTATTATGTGCCTACCGTAGAATAAACTGAGTTATACTTTTTATAAAAGAAAAGAAGCTGTCCCCGATTGGAGGCAGCTTCTTCTTTTTACAGGATAGCTAAAATATTAATTGTAGTTAACTGTAACTGGTACGCCAGTTGAGTTTGAATAGGTGCCAGATGCCTGGCCTGCTGCTACGTTAAGTGTTGCGCCTACAGTCAATGTCTGTGCGCCGCCGCCACTCAATACGCCGGTAGAAGATGGATTGCTGGTAAATGTATTAACAGTCATTGAATGAGAGCTTGCATCTGTGATGGTAGCTACACTTGGCAATGTTATTGAGTAAGTATAAGTTGGTTCACCTGAAACAGTAAATGTTGCGGCAGAAACGGTACCTGTATTGGCTGGCAAAGAAACACCGCCTGCGCCGCCTGTAGAACGAGTGCTTCCGGGCGCCATGATGGCAGTGCCGGCTACTGTTGCAGAAACGGCTAAGTTGCCAAAATGCATATCAATTGTTTTTACGATAGTGATTGGTGTCACAATGTTAGCTGATACTGAAGCTGTTGCTGATGCTTGTGCGAAAGTGCTGTTTGCGAACCCTAATACTGCTGCGGTAATTGCGATCGACTTTACGATGTTTTTCATTTTTGTTTGTTTTTTTGGTTAATTGTTTTGCGGTTCGTGTATAACCAACGACGTGCCAAAACTGCAAACAGCTGAAAATCAATATCTTAATTTTGTGCCAGATTTAGAAATAGTCTTGGATTGAACCCGGTTTTCCCAAAATGGTTTTAGGGATGCTGTATGATTTGCCTTTGGGGAAGCTGGTGGCGACAAGAAAAATGAAAAGTAAAAATGCCGCTCGACGAGCAGCATTTTGGAAATAGAATTCAATCTTGATTTAATTTGGGTGACGGAGATACCCCCTATCGTAAAAAGTGTTTCTCGGCAAATTTGCAATATATTCTATCGATTTTATTCTGCCTTAAAAAGAAAATCATTCGAAAACGTAACGTTATACCCGCCTTTCCATTTTACATGCTGCCACTCGCTGGTTGGTTTTATCAAAGTTGTTGTGTTACCTGCAGAAACCGTAATGGGCAGCGTAAAGCTACCTATGGCTTTTAAAAAACGGTAGTTGAGTTGGTTGTCTTTAACATAGTATTCCAGCTTTGGGATATTGGGAGTGCGCAGGTACTGATCAAAGAACGCGCTCAGGTCCAGGCCCGATTTGGAACTAAAGTAGTTTTCAATTTGCTCTGATGTAACTGTCTGATGATAAAAGTCTTTGTTCAGCCCTCTGAGTATGCTTCTGAATTTTTCGTCATCATTCATCATTACACGTATCATGTGTACAATAGCGGCACCCTTATCATACATATCGTTTGAGCCCTCGTCATTTACGCCGTACTTACCCGTTACCGGTTTGTCATTCTGTATGCCACGCCATTCTCCCCGGCAATACTGAAACGCTTTCTCACGCCCCAGAAGGCACTCTGCAAACAGTGCCTCTGTGTAGCAGGTTATGCCCTCATGTATCCAGTTGTCGGCAATATCAGTTGCGGTTATGTTATTGCCAAACCACTCATGCCCGCTTTCATGTACAATAATGTAATCAAACTCCAGCCCGATGCCAGTGCCTGTCCTGTCGCCACCTATATATCCCATATTGTATTTGTTGCCGTATGCAATGGCACTCTGGTGCTCCATACCAAGGTATGGTGCCTCAACCAGTTTGTAACCATCTTCATAAAAAGGGTAGGGCCCCAGCCAGTATTCAAAGCAATGAATCATCTGCTTCACTACTGCAAAGTGCTTCCTTGCTTTAGTTTCATTGGCGCGCAATACGTAGAAGTCCAGGTCAAGTTTACCTTTTTCTCCAATAAGTGTGTCATGCCAGTGCACATAATCGCCCATATAGAAGGTAACGTCGTAATTATTGATGGGGTTGTTTACCACCCAGCCCGAAATACCATTTACCGCTATATCACCTGCCGCGCCTTCATTCATATTTCTCCCGTTGCTGATCACAAACATCCCTGATGCTGCAAAGCGGGTTGCCATTCCTTCATCCGGCTCATCCCACTGGGCATCTTTGCATGGCCACCAACAACTGGCTCCCAGGCCCTGACAGGAAACAGACACCCATTGCTTGCCCGAATTATCAAGCGCCCAGCTGAAACCGCCGTCCCATGGCGGGTTCACGGCGGCTCTTGGTTTGCCCTTATAGTAAACTGTAACAGAGAACCTTTCTCCCGTTTTTAACTGATGGAAAGGGTACTTTACCCACCATACGTTTTCTTCATGCACAATAGGCAGCCTTTCACTACTCCCGCCATCAGTGTTGAGCATTAGCAATACGCTGTCTATCTCCATAGGGTTCTGGAGATCCAGCTGCATACTGTCGGTAGGGTTTTGCGTTACCTTAAAGGTGATCTTATTGTTACCACTGATCATCCTGTTGGCAGTATCAATGGTGATTTGCAGGTCATAACGCATTACATCCCACCAGGCACGGCCCCGGCCATTACTGCCCCGCAGCGTATCGGAATGGGTAAAAGCAAATGTGGTATTTGCTGAGAGCAAATACCACACTAAAAAAAGTACTCTATTGGTAAATTTCATTATTATTAATTTTCAAAGCTCACCACTTCAACATCAAATATAAGGGCGGCATTTGGAGGTATTACACCACCTGCTCCGCTGGCGCCGTAACCCAGGTTTGATGGAATGTATAGCGTGCCTTTGCTGCCTTTGTCAAAAAGCTGCACGCCTTCGTCCCAACCTTTGATAACCTGGCCAACGCCCAATACAAAAGTAAATGGGGAAACGTGATGGAAATTAGGATCCACATTTGAATCGAATGTTTTGCCATCAAGTAGTTTTCCGGTATAGTTCATAGTTACCTGTTTACCTATTTTAGGTTTTTCACCATTTCCTTTGCTCGAGATAACGTAATACAGTCCAGAGGCGGTCTTGGTTGGTTTGATGTTATTCTTTGCGAAATACTCTGTAAGGGCTTTGTCGTCCTGGCTGAATGCACTACCGGAGATAATCAGCATTGCGAACAGGAATAATCTGGTTAATAAGCTGCTTTTCATTTCGATTGATTTTTTGGGGTTAAAATTTAAACGGTTACATTATTTGTCAATACCAAGTACTTCCACATCAAACAGCAAAACGGAATTAGGTGGAATAGAAGCACCAGCGCCGCTTGAGCCATAAGCCAGCCCGGATGGAATAATGAAAGTAGCCCTGCCTCCAAGTTTCAGCAGTTGCACACCTTCATCCCAGCCCTTAATTACCATTCCCTGGCCAAGCGTAAACGTAAAAGGCTGAACATGATTGAACTTCGTATCTGTGTTAGAGTCAAATACTTTGCCATCCAGCGTTTTACCGGTGTAGTTCATTGATACCTTTTTGCCCGGCTTTGCATTTTCACCAAGCCCTTTCACTGTCATAATGTAGTACAGGCCAGATGGTGTTTTTTCTGCTTTCAGATTGTTCTTATTCAGGTATTCCTGAATAAGTTTGTCGTCTATCGTACCTTGATCTGGCATATCAAGTATTTCTACATCAAATACCAGAATAGAATTTGGAGGAATAGACGGGCTCCTGTCCTGGCTGCCATATGCCAGTCCTGAAGGGATGTAAAAACGGGCTTTTGAGCCAATTTTCAAAAGCTGCAGACCTTCGTCCCAGCCTTTAATTACACGGCCCTTGCCTACCTCCAGGCTAAATGGCTGCATGTGGTGGAAAGTCGAGTCTGTATTGGAGTCAAACTTCTTTCCATCCAGAAACATACCTGTATAATTTACACTCACTGATTTACCGGCATTGATTTTGTCGCCTTTGCCTTCAGCTGAAATAGTGTAATATAAGCCTGATGCTGTTTTGGTTGGTTTTATGCCGTTCTTTTCAAAATATGCCTGAAGTATCTTTTCATCAATTGCTGCCTGTTTAGCAGTCTTTTCGGCATTATCTTTCTTTTCCTCGGCGTCTGTTTTCAGGGATTCGAGGGTGGCATAGTAAATGATTTCATCTCCTGGCTTAGCCCATGGCGGCATCTGGCCATACTGTTTTACTGAATCAACCGGGAAGCGGATAACAGCACTGTCACCAACAACCATCTTCATAAATACCTCAACAGGGTCTCCATGTCCTTTAGGTGGCTGTATTGGCAATGGTACAGGTTTGTTGTTGTTCATTTTTCTTGAATCAAACATAACACTGTCACCAACCCTGTAGCTGATATTCAATTCTATATGGTCTGTCAGTGCTGGATTCCGTTTGCCAGATCCATGCCGTACAATCTTGTACTCCAGCCCATCAGGCATGCGGGTATAACCATCGGCTGATTTGCTTTCTTTTGTTGATTTTGTTTCTTCCGTTTTTTGTTTGCCTTTCCCGTCCCCTTCTTTCTTTTTGTTCTGTGCATTTACAGTTGAAATACCGAACAGCAGGCAAGGCAATAGAAAACTGAAAACTAATTTAGATCCAGATAACTTATTCATATGGGTTGTTATTTAATTGTTGACTTAATAAACAAGATTACTGAGCAGGCATCTGTCCAGGCTCCTGCTTAGGTGCATCTTTTACATCAGTAATTTCTACATCAAAGATCAGCACTGCGTTAGGCCCGATATTTGGTGGTGCCTGTTCGCCATACGCCAATGGTGAAGGCAGGAATAATGTTGCCTTCGACCCTTTTTTCAGCAGCGCAACACCTTCATCAACACCTGGAATCATCTGGTGTGCACCTACAGGGAACTTCAGTGGGTCAGTGCCGTGGTGGCCAATAGCAGTGTCAACATTTGAATCAAATGCTTTGCCGTCCAGTGTTTTGCCTGTATATTTCATGCTTACCATCTGGCCCTGTGCTATTGCTGCTCCTGTGCCCGGTGTTTTGATAGTGTAGTACAAACCTGAAGCGGTTTTAGTAGCTTTGATGTTGTTCTTAGCCAGGTAATCCTGTATCAGCTTATCGTCAATAGGCATCTGAGCGGCGGCTTTCTGGTCAGCTTCTTTTTTAGCTTCAGCCTGCTTAGCTTCCATTTCCTTTTTGTAGTCTGCTTCAGATTTTACAGATACCACAGCAATAGATACTTTGATCTTCTTGCCTTTCTTCAGCCATGGTGGCAGCTGGCCAGCCTGCTGTGGCGGTATTGCTTTAATCATTGTGTCACATGAAATTTCAACCAGGCAGCTGTCGCCAGCAGACAGTTTAGTGAACACCGACTGAAACTGGCCTGAACCTTTAGGCTCATCTACCCTGATCACTGCTGGCTTGCCGTTTTGCTGTTTGCGTGAGTCAGCCAGTTCCATTGTATCAGCTTTTGCTATGATGTGGAACTCAACAATATCTCCTATTTTGATATTTTCACCGGGTGCATCTTTAACGATATTGTACTCAATACCCTTAAATTTCTTAAAACCTCCGTTGCTGTTACAAGCTGTGTTGCCAACCAGCACTGCGCCTATAAGCGCGATTGATACAATTTTCCTTATCATTGTTTTGGTTAATTTATTTAGTTTGGTTTTGGTTTTGTATTAATATTTTGGATGTAATTCTGATAAAATTTTCTTGAAATATACAACAGTTTCCTGCAATGACGTTTTCGTTCTTCCGCCGGATGCGTTGAAATGGCCGCCACCCTCGAAGTACAACCTCGCAAAATTGCTTACATCAAAATTTCCTTTGCTCCGGAACGACATTTTTACTTCATCACTTCGCTCAGTGATGAGGGTTGCAAATTTGATACCAGAAATGCTTAGCGGATAGTTAACCAATCCTTCTGTATCTCCGCTTTGTACATTGAAAAGATTCATGTCTTTTCTGGATAATGTAATGAGCGCAGAACTGTACTTATGGAAAACTTCCATTTTTTCGATGAGCACATACCCCAGAAACTTAATCCGGTTCTCGCTCCATGACTCATAAACTGCCTCATGTATGCGCGTGTGCTTAAGGCCCTTACTGATAAGGTCTGCAACCATCAGGTGTACTGCCGAAGTAGTGATCGGAAACTTAAACGACCCTGTATCTGTTAATACTCCTGTATACAAGCAGGCTGCAATATCTTCATCAATAATCGCATTGTCACCAGCCAGATTGATAAAGTCGTACACCATTTCGCAGGTGCTGCTTTTCTCAGGTATACTTACACCATAGTCCCAGTATGGTTTTGGGAAAAGATGATGGTCAATGAGTATTTTGGGCTGCGTTGCTTCAGCCAGAGGCTGTTCCAAATGCTTGGTGCGGGAGTAATCGTTAAAGTCAGTGCAGAATATCAGATCTGCTTTTTTCAGCGCCTCTGTTGATTCCTTAGCCTGTCCTTCGTAATCCAGCATCGTATTTACCCCAGGCATCCATTCCAGAAAGTCGGGGATACTGCAAGGTGATACCGGATATACTGTATGCCCTTTTTTACTAAGATAGAGTGCCAGCCCAAGCATACTGCCAATAGCGTCGCCATCAGGTTTGTGATGGGTGGTGATAAAAATCACTTTAGGTTCCTGCAGTAACTGAATAGCGTCTTTAATGGGTAGCATTTTCGTCCCAAGCCCTGATGGGTTATTAGTTTTTATTTGGGGTAGCAAAAGTAAGGTTTAGTTCCAAATACCTAATTATTTTTGTTTCATATTTGAGTTAAAATTTTCCGAATATTTTAACATTTTTTCACGGTCAGGAAGTACCTTGGTTTTTGTATCCACCGTCATCGACCGATCCATTTGCTTCTTTGGTGTTTTTTTAACGTTTAAAAATTATCTTTTGAATTACCTTTGCATCCTTACTTAAAAAACACTTATATATGTCGAATCGTACGTTCACGATGATTAAGCCCGATGCGGTAAAAGCAGGTAATATTGGAAATATCCTTCAGATGATATATGCAGGAGGGTTCCGTATAGTTGCCATGAAATATTTGCAGATCAGCAAACAACAGGCTGAAAAGTTTTACGAAGTTCATGCTTCCCGCCCATTCTATGGCGAATTAACTGATTTCATGAGCAGCGGGCCTATCGTTGCCGCAATTCTTGAAAAGGATAATGCAGTTATTGACTTTCGTACCTTGATAGGTGCAACAAATCCGGCACAGGCAGAAGAAGGGACTATTCGCAAAAAATATGCAACTTCTATAAGTGAGAACGCTGTTCATGGTTCTGATAGTGATGAGAACGCTGCTATTGAAGGTAATTTCTTCTTCAACGGCTTAGAGCGTTTTTAATATATTCCTAGTATGCTATTCTCAAAGCCATCCTGCGGGGTGGCTTTCTTTTTGTTATTGGGTGGGATGGGAAGAAATCGTATTCAATTATTTTTTGTGATTAATGCAAACCGAATCACACTTCAAACACAAAGCATTGTATTCTTTGCGATATTTGACAATATAATACCCTAAACCCCTCGTATTGATGGCAAATAATGAATACAAAGTCTTTGTCCGGAATATTCCTCTGGCTATATTTCTTGATCAGATAAAATTCAATTGGCTATTTACGATATGTTAGGAAGAAAGGTATACGATGAGGGTATTTCTTCTTTAGAAAGCGGAAATACACATGTTGTATCTGGCCTGGGACTGAAGCCAGGTATGTATTATGTGAAGGCAATGGGGAACAACTCTTTTGGCACTGCTAAAGTTGTAATTCAGTAAACGAGAATCATATTACACTCAATTAAAATAATATTTAAAAATATTCAAAAGGCTTGCTAACGTTTTTACCCATTTATACGCCTTATTACTATGGAGCATATCCACTTGCCCAGCCCCTGTAAATTGTAAAAAAAAAAGTATCTGGCGTATATATTCTCAGATAGATTTTTTTAAGGCTTTACTAGCCTTCAGCTTTATAAGTTGAAGGCTTTTTTATTCATATTTTTTTCTTGAAAGAAATATAGGAACCTCTATTTCTTTGTCACAACGATAATCTGTCCCGGTTTGCCGGGGTTCTTTGGCCTGCCCGGTGCGTACCACTGGCAGTTGGCACCCGCATCCAGAAGCATGGCATCCCTGCAGTTCATCTCCTCAAAAAACAAAGCAAATTCGCGTAAGTTCATTTTGCCCTCGGTTACAGCCAGTACTATATCTCCGTTTTGTTTTAAGCCTATGCCATTATACATCTGCTTTTCGGCAACTTTTATGATATCCCTGTTCAAAAATGCTTTGTTTATCAGCATAGTACCTGATTGTACGGCCAGCTGGTAATTGGAAAGGTCGTTTGCTTCTTTAAAATTCTTTGCGGGTATAATACTAACTATGTTGTTATGGTCAACTGCAAATACGGCACTTTGCCCGATAGAAGTAAAGACATTGGCGTCCGGCCGCACAAAATCTTTGTATTTGGTTAGCCCTTTTATCAGCAGGCCCAGAGGTTTAAGGTTCTTGTCACACTTTGCGCCATTCATGGCAAACACCAGCCGCCGTTTCTTATCGGCACACCTTTGCGCCGCCCCTGCAAAATCACCTGTTTCGCCGGTTTCTTTAGTGAAGATATCCAAGTCAAATCCTTCGCGTGGTACAATAAAATAAGTAACACTGCCGGTTTTAGTTTTTGCAGACGATACGGTACCTGATGGGGCCGGTTGCGCAAAAATGATGTTGTCAATGCCCGGCAATAGGCCAATTGCCAATGCCGCAACAGCAAATAGCGTCTTAAAACTGCTAATACTCATATTTTCTGATCTCCATAAAAAAGTGTTATCCGTTGCACAATCCTTTCTGAACCCACTACATACAAATATCATGCCTGTAGAGCATCTCAAATTTGGTGTAGCCAATTCTTCGACTGTTAGTTAAGCTGTACGATCTATTACAGCGCCCTCATCCTGTTGTTTTTTGCGTTGTGTTCTACTTCTGCAAGCCCCAGCACTTCCAGTACGCCCGGCACATACATTCCAAACCTGCCCCTGAGGCCTTTCTTCAGGCCATACCAGCCACCAATGGGGTTGTCTGCCGACCGTGCCCAGGCTTCAACTGTGCCATCGGCAGCAGGTTTTTGCTCATCTGCGCTGCCCAGCAACATCCAGTCGCCATGTTTTTTTAGCATCTGGTGCAGATCATTAATGCAACGCAGGTCATATCTCAGCACTGTAGTGCCTACAGTACAAACCAGTGCCGGAGGGTCCAGTGTTTCGTCGCGGTACATTGTATACGCGGATGTACCCGGTGGGGTAAGCAATTGCCATGGGCTTTCTTTTGTGCCGTTTCCTGTAACTTTCGATTTTGCCATAATATTATTGGTGGGTGTTAGTGTACTTACAAATATACCACAGTGCGGGGTACCAAAATGCCGTTACAAGCCTTAAGTTTGCAACAAATTTACTTATGAAAAAATACATACTTTCCTGTATCTGCTTTTCAATACTATGTGGAATGAGTAAACTAAAAGCCCAGAGCGAAAAACATGAGCCGCATACCGCAACAATAGGAAAAGTGCATATTGATATGCCAGCGTTTGACGAAAGGTTTAATTCTTACAAAGAGCATTTTATCGAAGATCTTTGGGCATTATACCCGGCCTGGGCGAGTTCGGTTGGTTACCATAAGTACGATAATAAGCTGGGAATACCTGATGCAAAATCCCGCGACAGGGAACTAGCGTTCTGTAAAGCCCAGGCTGATTCGCTTCACAGTTTCAAGATCAGTGACCTGTCTGACGCTAATAAGACCGATTATTTTCTTATTGATAACCAGCTTAAATATATTGAGTGGGGGATAAACGAACAAAGGGCTTTTGAATGGGATCCATCGGGTTATAATGTTTCGGGCGGCTTTGCAGACATGCTGGCTAATGAATACGATAAGCTGGATACCCGCCTGACAAATTTCTATGAAAAAATGGGCGCGGTACCTGCTTACTACGAGGCGGCTAAGAACAATATCGTGAACCCTACCAAGGAGCATACTGAACTGGCAATTGAGCAAAATCTAGGTGGCGTATCGGTTTTTGAGAAAGACCTTGAAGAGGCGCTTACAAAGTCGGGGCTGGATGACGCAATGAAAGGTAAAATACGTGAGCGTGCAAAAACAACTATTGCCGCAATAAAGGGTTTTGCCGACTGGCTCAAAAATCTGAATAATGCATATCCGCGCAGTTTCAGGCTGGGTAAGGGATTATACCAGCGGAAATTTGAACTGGAATTGCAGTCCGGTTATTCAGCAGATCAGGTGTATGCTTTTGCTGTTACACACAAGCTGGAACTGCACGAAAAGATGTTTGAGATTACCAAAAAGCTGTGGCCGAAATACCTGAAAAGCAAAACAATGCCAGAAGACAAACTGCAGGCTATCAGAATTATGATAGATGCTTTGTCTGTAAAACATACTCAGCCAGGTTCGTTTCAGTCTGAAATTGAGAAGCAAATACCGGAACTGATTGCGTTCATTAAAAAGAAAGATTTGATTTATATAGACCCGTCAAAGCCACTGGTGGTGCGTAAAGAGCCGGATTACATGGCTGGTGTGGCAGGAGCGTCCATCAATGCGCCCGGGCCGTATGACAAAAACGGCAACACCTACTACAATGTGGGAAGCCTTGCTGGTTGGGAAAAAGAGAAAGCGGAAAGCTATCTGCGCGAATACAATCACTACATACTCCAGATACTCAATATTCATGAGGCAATACCGGGCCATTATACACAGCTTGTTTATGCTAATCAGTCGCCCAGTATCATTAAATCTATACTGGGCAACAACGCTATGATTGAAGGCTGGGCAGTATACGCAGAGCGGATGATGCTGGAGAACGGATATGACGGCGACAAGGGCGTTAACTCAACAGAAGCTTCGCCCGAAATGTGGCTGATGTATTACAAATGGAACCTGCGCAGTACCTGCAATACCATTCTCGACTACAGCGTCCATACAAAAGATATGTCTAAAGATGCCGCCATGCACCTGCTTATGGACGAGGCATTTCAGCAGAAAGCTGAAGCCGAAGGTAAATGGAGAAGGGTATCTGTTACCCAGGTGCAACTGTGCTGTTATTTCACCGGGTATACCGAGATTTATAATCTGCGGGAAGAAGTAAAGAAAAAGGTGGGTAACAAATTCAGCCTGAAGAAATTTCATGAGAAATTCCTGAGTTTTGGCAGTGCCCCTGTCAAATACATCAAGGTAATGATGAATAACTAACCACTTCCACTATGAAAAGAAAATCACTTTTTGGCCTATTGCTGTTTGTAATAATGTTCAGTAGTGCTACTTTGCATGCCGCTACACGCCGGGTATTGTTTATAGGCAATAGCTATACCTACGTAAACAATATGCCCCTGATATTGCAGAACGTTGCACTTGCAAAAGGCGATACTCTTATCTATGACGAGTCTGATCCGGGTGGATATACACTTGCCATGCACAGCACTTATGCGGCTACTATTGCCAAAATTTTTGCACAGCAATGGGATGTTGTTGTATTGCAGGAACAAAGCCAGTTGCCTTCTTTTCCGCCGGCTGAGGTTGATACCGAAGTATACCCCTATGCACACCGCCTGGATAGCATGATCCACGCCAACGACAGTTGCACCCAAACCATGTTCCTGATGACCTGGGGGCACGCCAATGGTGACCCTTCCAATTGCGCATTTTATCTGGTTATCTGCACATATACGGGTATGCAGATGAGGCTGAGAGAGAGTTACCTGCAGATGGCGCTTGACAATCATGCGGTAGTGGCGCCGGTAGGCATGGCCTGGAAAAAAGTTATGGACAGCATTCCTTCTATCTGGCTGTATATGACCGACAGTTCACACCCGGTTGTTCCAGGATCGTACCTCGAAGCCAGTGTAATGTATGGTTCCATTTTTCATAAAAAGACGCTTGGCTGCACTTACACCGACGGTCTCTCGGCAACAGTGGCGGGTACACTACAGCAGGTGGCCGACAGGGTAGTGTTTGACAGCCTAAGCCAGTGGCAGCAACATGGCCACTATCCGTATGCTGGCTTTTCATTTGCTGCCGCCGGTACTACTGTAACTTTTACTGGACACTCCACCACACCGGCCGGCAGCTACTGGACTTTTGGTGACGGAGGAACCGATACGGCATCAAACCCTGTTCATCACTATGTGTCAAACGGAACTTACGTGGTATCGCATACCGTGCATACCAACTGCTTTTCAGAAACGTTTACAGATACACTTCATATAGGTGTAACGGCGGTAGCAGATCCGGTCACACAAAACAGTGTTGCTGTTACACAGTTGGGCAATGGAAATATTTCTTTTTCAATTCCTGCCGGCAGCCGATTAGACTTCATGGAAGTATATGACCTAAACGGAACAATGGTCAGGAAGTATACTTTGACTGGTGCAAATATTATTGATCAGTTTGTGCCGGGCTTCTATCATTACAAAGCCTTCCCGGCGGACAGGAGTTCAGTATCTATTGGCAAGCTGGTGGTATATTAATCATTTAAGATAAGCTATGAAAACTACATTTCAAGGACTTAGAACGGTCGGTTACAAAGTACCTGATTTAGAAGCCGCCAAACAATGGTATACTAAAGCACTTGGAGTTGCTCCTTATTTCGATCAGCCTTTTTATGTAGGCTTCAATGTAGCCGGCTATGAGCTGGGCCTGCAGCCCGATGGCATGCCCGCTACTGTTAAAACCGACAATGCTGTAGCTTATTGGGGTGTAGCCAACGCTGCCGATGCCTTCGACGAACTGATAAAACTGGGCGCTGCACCTTTAGAACAACCAATGGATGTGGGATAAGGTATTGTAGTGGCTACAGTAAAAGACCCATGGGGCAATGCATTTGGGGTTATTTGCAATCCACACTTTAGGTTGTAGAACCTGATATTTTACAGCAACGATGACTGTTGTATTATACTAGAAAGCCATTGAAGAAATTCAATGGCTTTCTATATTCAGTCAAACTATTCTAAAATTTCTCTATGAATCTAAGTGAGGTTTTGTGGATATTACCTCTTAAACAAATTATTTATCCCTTTCTTTACCTACTATCTACTACCTACTACCTACTATCTACTATCTACTATCTACTATCTACTATCTACTACTTCAACGTCTCATCCAGCCATTTGAAAAACTCCCTTTGCCAGGCTATACCATTTTGCGCATGAAGCACCCAGTGATTCTCATTGGGCAGATACAGCAGCTTGGCTTTCACATTGTGGAGCCTTGCAGCCTGAAAAGCCTCCAGGCCCTGCTCTATTGGCACACGAAAGTCCAGCCCGCCCTGAACGATCATGATCGGAGCCGTCCATTTGTTTACAAAATTGATGGGATTGTATTTTTCGTAGCTCATAGGCGGGGGCGATTTCCAGTAAGGACCACCAATATCCCAGTTGGCAAACCAAAGTTCCTCGGTTGTGCCATACCAGCTTTTTAGGTCAAACAAACCATCGTGGGCTATAAACGATTTAAAACGGTTGTTGTGTATACCGGCCAACATAAACACGCTGTAGCCTCCGTAGCTGGCACCCACACAGCCCAGCCTGTTCTTGTCTACATAGGGTTCTTTACAAATGTCATCTATAGCAGCCAGGTAGTCCTGCATTGGCAATCCGCCCCAGTCTTTGCTGATGGCCTCATTCCACTTCACTCCCCAGCCCGGCATGCCACGGCGGTTAGGTGCTATAACAATATAACCCTGTGCTGCCATCAGCTGGAAATTCCAGCGGATGCTGTAAAACTGCGATAACGCACTTTGCGGACCTCCCTGACAGTAGAGCAGGGTAGGGTATTTCTTCTTCGGGTCAAAGTCTGGCGGATAAATAACCCATGCATGTAGAGTGGCTCCGTCGGCTGTGTTGATGGACCGCAGCGTGGTCTGGCTCATGCTCACTTTCTGGTACGTTTTATCGTTCTCGTGCGAGAGTTCAAACATATCGCCATACTTAGGCTTCACGGCCCAAATCTCGCTCGAGTGGTTCATATCGCACCTCGATACTATTATATATTCACCCGCCTGGCCCAGAATGCCGTTAATATCCCACTTGCCCTTAGTGATCATATTTATAGGGTGATTAATGGTTTCACGGTCTGGTGCTTCTACTTCAAACAATTGTACGGTTCCTTCAAACGGTGCATTAAAGTATATTTTTGAATCTTTGGTACCCCACACAAAGCTTTCGGCGGTGCCATCCCATTGTGCAGTCAGGTTTTGCTTCCTTTTGGTTTCCACATCCATTACCATAATGTCGTTCTTGTCTGCCTCATAGCCGTCCCTGCCCATGCTCAGCCATGCCAGTTTTCTGCCGTCCCTACTGAACATGGGGCTCATGTCGTAGCCGGTCATGTCTGCTGTCCAGTTGTCTGTTTTGCCCTTGGCTACATTGTAATAATAGAGGTCAGTATTTGTGCTCACGGCATAGTCTTTGCCGGCCTTCTTCTTGCACACATATACAAAGCCCTTGCTGTCTGGCGACCAGGTAAGGTCTTCTGCACCGCCAAAAGGTTTCTGCGGGCAGTCATAAGGTTCTTCGGCCATAATGTCCTTCACAGTACCTTCTTTAATATCCGCTACAAAAATGTGCGAGAATTTGCCGTCTTCCCAGTTATCCCAGTGGCGGTACATTAGGTCGGTATACACCTTTGCGGTAGTATTGGGCAGGTCGCTGTAAATATCGGTTCCCAGAGTTGGGTTGATCAGCACATCCTTAGAGAATGCCACGTACTTGCCGTTGGGCGATACCCATACATTTTCTGCATCGCGCAGACCATTGTAAATCTCCTTCCAACTACTGCCACTATCTGTGCTTTCGTACAGTATATTATCGTAGTTGGCATACCATGCCTTCTCATATCGTTGCAGATTAGTCTTGCCGGCATCTGTCGTCCATTCTTTTTTCGACTTATCCTGCAGGTTGATCCGGTAATGGTGCACAGCACTTTTCTCGGTTTTCCAGTCCACCAGTTTGGTAGAATAGTACACATATTTACCGTTCGGGCTGATGCCGTCGCCGCTTACTCTTTTCAGGCTCCACAATAATTCAGGGGTCATGCGCTCCTGGCCTGATACCGCCGTAGCCAACAATAAACAAAAAGGAATAAGATATTTCTTCATATAGAAAATTGATGTCCCAAAAGTAATAATTATAGTGGGTTTGTTTTTTACAACTTTTAGAGTGAAATCTAAGTCAACATTTAACATTTTGCGTCGCGGCAGTGTCTCTCCAAGCCCAGCCATGTGCGCAGGCGAGGATTTGGGCGCAGCTTGCGCAGAGAAATTTTAATACCCATTTTGAAAGAAATAGCAATAATTCTCAACTTTTTCTTTTCTAATTTTTTATTTTTAATTTCTTTTCCCTTACCTTTGCACTCCAATATTCAATATTGCTCTTTAATAAGGCATTGGAAGAATACAGTACCCGCCCCGGCGGAGAACATTCGTTAACACCAAAAAAAAACTAAATGGCTAAAGAAATCAGCGGCTTTGTGAAGCTGCAGGTAAAAGGCGGCCAGGCCAATCCGGCTCCGCCAATCGGCCCGGCGCTTGGCTCTAAAGGCGTCAACATCATGGAGTTCTGCAAGCAGTTCAATGCGCGCACTCAGGACAAAATAGGCAAGGTACTTCCCGTAACACTTACCGTTTACACAGACAAGAGTTTCGATTTCGTTATCAAAACTCCACCGGCTGCAGTTCAGTTAATGGAACTGGCAAAACAGCCTAAAGGCTCTAAAGAACCTAACCGCCAGAAAGTGGGCAAGGTAACCTGGGAGCAGGTAGAAATAATTGCAAAAGACAAAATGCCTGACCTTAACTGCTTTACACTGGAAAGCGCCATGAGAATGGTAGCTGGTACTGCACGCAGCATGGGCTTCACTGTTGAAGGAAAATCTCCTTTTGCATAATTGTAAACGGTTAGTAACTCACGCATTTTATAGTGCGGGAAATTTAATTACCTTATTAAAATTTTGATAATGGCAATCTCCAAAAAAAGAAAAGCTGTAGAAGCTAAACTTGATAAAAATAAGCAATATACGCTGACTGAGGCCGCCGCTGTAGTAAAATCAGTGAACCTCACAAAATTCGACAGCTCGGTGGATGTTCATATCCGCCTTGGTGTAGATCCTAAAAAAGCCGATCAGGCTATCCGTGGAACTGTGACGCTTCCTCACGGTACCGGTAAAACCAAGCGTGTGCTTGTGCTTTGTACTCCCGATAAAGAGGCAGAAGCAAAAGCAGCAGGCGCTGACTTCGTAGGCCTGGACGAATACGTTCAGAAAATAGAAAGTGGCTGGACAGATGTTGACGTAGTTGTTGCAACGCCATCTGTAATGCCTAAAATTGGTAAACTGGGTAAAATACTGGGCCCACGTAACCTGATGCCAAACCCTAAAACAGGTACTGTAACTAACGATGTTGCAAACGCTGTAAATGAGGTGAAAGGTGGTAAGATTGCGTTCAAGATTGACAAGGCTGGTATCATCCACGCCTCAATCGGCCGTATTTCTTTCGAACCAAACAAAATAGCTGAAAATGCTCAGGAACTGATCAATACCCTGGTGCGTATGAAGCCGGCTACTGCTAAAGGCCATTACCTGAAAGGAATCAGCATGGCTACAACCATGAGCCCGGGTTTGGCTATTGATACCAAGTCTGTAGGATAATTTTATTGTGAAGATTTGCCCGGTGCGGCTTCGCAGTAACTGAAACGAAAAAAAATTGATAACATTTTGAAGATAAGGGTAAAAATGATGCATTAAACTGATATCATTTTCACATTGCCAAATTTTCAATTTTTCAAATTAACAACATGACACCTGCTCAAAAAAATGAAGCAATAGAAGTACTGAAGTCAAAATTTTCTCAGTACAGCAATTTTTACATCACCAATACCGAATCTCTTACGGTAGAACAGGTGAGCAAGCTCCGCAGACTTTGTTTTGAAAAGAATGTAGAGCTGAAAGTGGCTAAGAATACACTTGTTAAAAAAGCCCTCGAAAGCTTTAACGACAATAAATATGCCGATATCTATGCATCACTGCATGGTGTAACAGCATTGATGTTCTCGGATTCTCCGAAAGAACCAGCAATGATTCTTACTTCTTTCCGCAAAGATCCTGCTGCAAAAGAAAGACCAATTCTGAAAGCAGCGCTGATAGGCGACGACGTATTTACAGGCGATAACGAACTGGTAAATCTTACCAAGATCAAGACGAAGAACGAGCTTATCGGCGAAGTTATCGGATTGCTGCAGTCACCTGCTAAGAGAGTACTTGCTGCTCTTTTGCATCACCACGAATCAAAAGCTGGTGCAGAAACTGCGGTGGCAGAATAATACGGCAATTTGCCAACCCGGCAATGCGAATTAACATCGTGCCCTGGCACATTGATAAATTATCATATTGCCACATTAAAAAAGGCTTCCAAGACCAACTATAATTTACAAACAATTTTTAAACACAGTACAAAAAAAACATACAATGGCAGACATAAAAGCATTAGCTGAACAACTCGTTGCACTTACTGTAAAAGACGTACAGGAACTGGCAAACATTTTAAAATCAGATTATGGTATAGAACCAGCAGCAGCTACAGTAGTAGCAGCAGCAGGTGGTGGCGAAGCTGCAGCAGCTGCAGTTGAGAAAACATCTTTCAACGTTATACTTAAGAATGCAGGTGCTTCTAAGCTGAACGTTGTTAAGACTGTAAAAGATCTTACCGGACTTGGCCTGAAAGAAGCTAAAGAACTGGTAGATGGCGCTCCAAAACCAGTTAAAGAAGGCGTTAGCAAAGGTGAAGCTGAAGATATCGCAGCTAAACTGAAAGAAGCTGGTGCTGAAGTTGAAATCGCTTAATAACGGTTTACAATACAATTATAACAAGCCTCCGGAATCCGGAGGCTTGTTGTTTTACAGCAACTAAGCCGCAAGAGTAGTACTGAAACAATCCGTTTGCATTATCCACACACTATGCACATTTTCCGGATTTTTTGTATCTTAGAACCTCACAATTGCCGGGTATGCCCGGTAGGCCAACTTACTTAACTTATTTGTTCATGTTTTAAAACCGGTTTTTTCAAAGAATTGCAACAGGATTCAGTGAAAGGCAGTAAAAAATCGGATATAGTTACAACTATATGGTAAACAACAACTTAAAAGGTGCTATTTGCAGTAAAATAACAGTATTTTCTGTGCTTTTGTTGCTTGTGCTGCCGGTATTTCCATCGGTCGCTCAGCAGAAAGGTGGAAAGGGTACTGCTGTAGATACCTTTAAACTCGCCGATCAGTTTATAGCCCGGAACAAGTACAAAAAGGCCGTAAAACTGTACAAGTCGTATCAAAAGAATCACCCCAAAGATATAAATGCTCCCTGGAAACTTGGGCAGGTGCGCCTATGGCAAAGCAGGAACAAACAGTCTGATGCTGCTTACAATCAGGCCCTCAAGCTGGACCCTAAAAACGACAACCTCAGGCTCAACTATACGCACTCTCTGCTCGATATGGGCAAATTCAGCCAGGCCGAAAAGATACTGAGCGAAATGGAATTGGAGGGTAAAGACTATCCGAATATGGCTTTGCTCAGGGCCAGAATGAACTACTACAAAGGTGATTTCAGGCAGGCTGCAGCCTATATGCGCAAGAACCTGAACGAGGAGTTTGGCAATACCGAATCTGAAGAATTGAACGACCAGATTGAATTTGCATGTTCGCCACTGGTTTCTTAACAAGGTGCATATTTAACAGATTATCAGCCACTTGCTGCTGTTATTTAAACTTTAAAAGCAGAAGCTTTCTTAGGAAAATACTCCACAATTTACCTGGCAGCCGACGATTACCACTTCACCGAAAACAAAATAGCTGACGCTCCTTGGATACGTATTGGCGATAAACTTAATTTTTCAAAGATTGGCCTGCAT
>OMJB01000013.1 GCA_900299255.1 Sphingobacteriales bacterium | reverse complement strand
TGTACTGGAATCTGCACTGGTGGGTACATACCTAAACAAAGTGTTGTTGCATGAAGAAGTAGGAAACAGTAAGCTGGTGAGCCATGGGGTAGCATTAACCGTAATCACCTTGTATACCGAACGCCCCGGCACCTGGTACCGGATGGTGTCGATACCGGGAATTAAGCCCACTACCCGACCGGTAAAGGAATCGACGCGTGCTATCACTGTATCTTTGCTGTACCAAAAACCGCCAGCGGTAGCATCGGCAAACAAAACCGTATCGCCTGTGCAAACTGAGGAAGGCCCTGTAATAGCAGCAAGCGGAGAAATTACTTTGCGGATACGGTCGTTGCCCAAATCAGCAATGTATATGTTACCGGCATTATCTACAGCCAGGCCGGTGGGAGAATATAACTTAGCAACTACGGCAGGGCCGCCATCTCCACTGAATGCTCCTGTACCGGTACCGGCAACGGTGATGATGGTGCCGGAAGTATCAATCTTGCGGATGCGGTGGTTGCTGGCATCAGCAATGTAAATGTTTCCGAGATTGTCGGTTTCAATGCCATCGGGATTGAGTAACTGGCACAATGTGGCAGGCCCTGCATCGCCGCTATAGCCTCCAAAACCATTGCCGGCAAATGTGCTGATGATGCCTGAGGTATTTACCTTTCTTATGCGCTGGTTACTGCCATCTGATATGTATAGATTACCTGCCACATCTATACAAACACTATTTGGAGAAAAGAGATTGGCCAAAGTAGCCGCACTGCCATCTCCAGCAAAACCACCCACGCCATTACCAGCAACTGTTGAAACTATACCTGAAGGCGTAATCTTCCTGACACGGTTATTGCCAGCATCTGCAACAAAAACATTACCTGCGGCATCTACATTGAGTCCGCCGGGGGAGGCAAACTGAGCCGCCGTTGCCGCACCGCCATCGCCACTGTATCCGAAAAAACCGGTACCGGCAATAGTGGTTATGATACCTGCTGTATCCACTTTGCGGATACGGTTATTGTATTTATCAGCGATATACAGATTGCCAATACCATCGATAGCTACGGCAGTAGGCTGAAAAAAAGTGGCAGCAGTGGCAGGTCCGCCATCGCCGCTGAATCCGGTAGAACCATATCCTGCAACGGTAGTGACAATGCCCGATGCATTTACCTTTCTGACGATATTATTGAGCTCCTCAACAAAGTATACATTTCCTGCGGCATCAATTGCCAGGTCGTATGGAACGTTTAACTCGGCATTGGTAGCTGGCCCACCATCGCCGGTATAGCCTGTGGAACCTGTACCCGCAAATGTGGTGATGATCTGCGCCTGCATAACACCCGCAAAAACGAACACTAATAAAAATGTCAAGGCAAACCTCTTCATGATCAGTTATAATTTATAAAATACGGCAACAGGTTGCCACCATAAAATTATAAATAAATCAGCACTTATTTGTTTTCTTTCATTTTGTCGTGTTGCGCACTTAGAGAAGCCAATTCTTTACGGCTGTATGCAATCTTTGTAATTGCCACAAACAAAACAGGCACAATGAATATTGCCAGAGATGTTGCGGCAACCATACCACCCAACACTGTAAACCCAATAGTGCGGCGTGCAACCGCACCCGCACCCGATGCCAGCACCAAAGGCATAACCCCAAAAATGAATGCCAATGATGTCATAATGATAGGGCGAAGACGAAGCTTTACCGCCTCAAGTGTTGCAGTAATTACTTCGTGACCCTGATCTACACGCTCCTTCGCGAATTCGACAATAAGTATCGCATTTTTTGCGGCAAGACCAATGAGGGTAATCAGACCAATTTGTGCATAGACGTTGTCTGTTAGACTTGGAATAAATGTAAGCGTGAGTATAGCACCGAACGCACCTATTGGCACCGCGAAAATAACCGAGAACGGAACCGACCAACTCTCGTACAAAGCAGCCAGAAACAGAAACACAAATATGATGGACAAAAGGAAAATGTAGATTGTCTTCGACCCTGCCTGAATTTCCTCAAAACTGAGACCCGAAAAATCGTACCCGTAACCCTGCGGTAATGTGCGGTCGGCAATAGCTTTTAATTCTTCTATAGCCTGACCACTGCTCACACCAGGTTTAGGCTCACCATCTACTTCAGCAGAACGGAAGATATTAAAGTGAGAAACAAGAGGAGCTGTATCAATAGGTTTGTAAGTGATCAGTGTACTCAGCGGCACCATCTGCCCGGTCTGATTCCTGACAAAGAATTTATCCATGTCGGAGATCACGGTACGGTAGTTGGTATCGGCCTGAACCACAACATGAAAGTTTCGATTGTACAACGACAAATCATTGACATAAAAACTGCCCATGCACGTTTGAATGGTACTGAACACTTCGGTTAGCGAAACACCAAGTTTCTTGCATTTCTCACGGTCAACAGTAACGCTGTAACTAGGAGTGTGGGCTCCGTAGAAAGTAAATGCCCTGCCTATGAGCGGACTTTTCCGCACCTCAGCAACGAAATTATTGACTACCTTTTCAAAAGCCCGCACATCATCCGCAGTCTGGCGCTGCTCAATCTGCATACTAAAACCGGCGGTCTGCCCCAGCCCCTGTATCGGCGGCGGCTTGATAACCACTACATTGGCTTGTTTTACACCTTCGGATGCTATATTTTTTTCCAATACTTCAACAATACCCGGCACTTGTTCAGAGGGCTTCGTACGTTCATCCCATGGCTTGAGCTGACAGAATACGTTACCGGCATTAGACTTGGTTGCATTGGTAAGAATGTTGAACCCGCCAAGCCCGGCATAGTGACCAATACCCGGTGTTTTTCCGGCGGCTGCGAGAATTTTATTCAACACCTCTACAGACCGCACAGTAGAAGATGCTTCTGGCAATTCATAGGTGATGAACAAACGCCCTTCGTCTTCCAGTGGCAGAAACCCTGTTGGCTTATTCTTAAATAAAAATACAGTTGCGACACCGATGCAGATGAGCAGAACAATAACATACTTAGAGCCTTTGATGCAACGCTGAACTCCTGCCGTATAACCCACTGTGAGCTTTTGAAACCAATTGTTGAACCGCATGAACATACGATCAAGTGCGTTCACATCCTTGCCGGTGTGGGTGGGCTTCAACAACAACGAACAAAGCGCCGGAGTAAGCGATAAGGCAACAAAAGCAGATAAAATAACCGAAACCGCAATAGTGATGGCAAACTGCTGGTATAAACGACCTACAATGCCGGGGATAAAACCAACGGGTATAAATACAGCTGCGAGAATGAGCGCTATCGCCACCATTGGACCGGAAATATCACGCATTGCATGTATCACAGCATCTTTTGCCGACATCTTCTTTTCGTCGATATAGTGTTGAGTAGCCTCTACTACAATAATGGCATCGTCCACCACAATACCAATTGCCAGCACAAAGCCGAACATGGTTAGCGTGTTGATGGTGAAACCGAGTGGGATGAAGAAAATAAATGTACCGACAATTGATACTGGTATAGCCAGCAAAGGAATGATGGTTGCCCGCCAGTTCTGCAAAAACAGGAACACCACAATTGCGACCAGCCCCAAAGCCTCCAGCAGCGTGATAAGCACCTCGTGCATAGAAACCTTTACCACCGTAACAGTTTCGAATGGCACTACATAGTCTATATCAGTAGGAAAAGTTTTCTTCAGTTCCTCCATACGCGCATAAACGCCCTCAGCAGTAGCCAGCGCATTGCTACCGGGTGCCTGATAGACCAACAGATAAGATGCACGCCTGCCATCTACAAAGGCATTGCTGGCATAGGAGAATTTACCCAAAGAAACACGAGCTACATCTTTCAGACACACCAGCGCACCTGTGCTGGGCATTGCCTTTACAATCACATTCTCAAAATCAGTCACTCTCGATAGGCGGCCGTTTACCAGCAGGCTATACTCAAACACTTGTGTATTTTGCTGCGGAGGCACACCAACTGCCCCGGCAGCTACCTGTATATTTTGTTCGGCAAGTGCGTTGTTTATGTCATTTGCTGATATGCCGTATTCAGCCATCTTATCTGGCTTCAGCCAAACTCGCATACTGAAATCATCGGCACGGGTAACGATGTCGCCAACACCCTTGATCCGCGAAAGCGCATCCCTGATAAAAATGTTGGTGAAATTATCTACGAATGTAACATCGTGTGATCCTTTTGGCGAATACATAGCCACCAGCATCAACATGCTGGGGTTTTTCTTACGCACGGTAAGCCCCAGTCGCTTAACAACATCAGGCAACTGAGGGGTGGCGATACTCACACGGTTCTGAACATCGAGGGTAGCAATGTCGATATTGGTTCCGATGTTAAACGTAACGTTGATGGCCATAGCACCATTACCCATGCTGTTGCTTTGCAGGTACTCCATGCCCGGCGAACCATTGATATGCGTTTCGACAGGCGTAGACATGGTTTGCTCCACCGTAAGCGCATCGGCACCTGTGTGCTGGCCGGTAACGGCAACAATGGGCGGAGTGATCTCGGGGTACTGTCCTATGGGCAGATTGATAATACAGATTGTACCCACCAGCACCAAAACCAGTGAAATTACAATTGCTGTAACAGGCCTCTTAATAAATACGTCTGCGATCATTCTGGCTTCATATGAATATTCAAGTCTGAAAACATTTTACCCCTCCTATTTCTTTTGTCCATCTGCACCGCCGGGTCTAATAAACGAACCATCGTGCAGCTTCTGTACGCCATCTACAATAAGCCTGTCCCCCGCTTCAATGCCAGACTTAATAATTACCCGATCGTTTATGTTCTGCCCCAACACTACTTTCTTTTGCACAGCAAGACTTACACTGCCGGTTGGTGCAGATGCTGATTTCTCACTATTGTTGCCCGCCGCAATCACAGAATCCTTTACGATATACACGAAGTATTCGCCCATTTGCTCCACTACCGAGCGCATAGGCACCAATAACTGCTTAGATGTATCCTCGTTCCTGATCCTCACCGTGCAGCTCATGCCAGCCCGCAGCATCGAAGACTGGTTCGGAAACTTGAGTCGAACAATTACCGAGCCGGTCTGCGGATTAACACCACGGTCGATAACGTGTATCTGACCAGGGTAACTGTATACACTGTTATCAGGCAGCAGTATCGTGAACATGGAGTCGGCACTGCCTGCCTTCTTTTGCTGCAATGCCACAAAGCGGGGTATCAGCTTTTCGTTCACAACAAAATCAACGGCCATAGGGTCGTTGGTCGAAATGGTATTGAGCACAGTCTGACCTTTTGTAACTGAGTTACCGACCTTCACCTGAGAAATCCCGATCACACCATCAAACGGAGCTCTGATCACTGAATAGCCCAGATCTGCATGGGTTCTTACCACCTCCTGTTTTGCCGCGCTAACCTGCTGCTTGGCATTTTGCAATGCGGTAAGGGCATGATCCAGTGTTTGCTTGGCGACAGCATCATGCTGGTTCAGGTAATTATACCTATCGGCATCTTTTTGGGCTTGCTCCTGATTGGCTTCTGCCACTTTGAGGTTAGCCATTGCCTGATTATAGCTTGCTTCATACTTGCTGTTGTCAATAGTATAGAGCTTTTGCCCTTTAGTGACGCGGGCTCCTTCGGTAAAAAACATACCGATAACATATCCTTCCGCTTCGGGCCGAATATCCACCTGCATCATGGCCGTTACAGTGCCGGGGTACTTGTCGAAATACACCACTTTCTCGGCGTGTACTTCCGAGAGATTTACAGGCACAGGTATAGTTGCGGGGTTGGGCGCGCCCTCCTTCTTTTCTCCGCATGATGCCAGCGAAAAAACTAAGCTCACTATACCCGGCAAAATAATACTGTACCTTTTCATGGCCATTCACATTTAATTAAATATCCGAAGAAATATCGCCCATCGCTCTTTCCAGATTCACCTTACTCTCCAGCAGACTGAACAAAGCATTCAAATAATTTATTTCAGAAGTCTGCAGGTCTGATTCTGCAACAATCACATCGAGATAGGGCTTTATACCTTCACTGTACTGCAGCTTTACAATATTGTACACTTCCCGGGCCATGGCTGCATTTTCGGCCTGAGACCGCAAGTAAAACAGGTTTGTTTTATAATCAGACAAAGCGGCCTGGTATTCTGTATACACCGCCAGTTTCAGGTTCACCTCATCCCAATCGGTACGCTGCTCCTGCAGCCTGCTTTTACGGATTTCTTCTATCCGGCGAAAACCGGAAAATACTGGAATGTTCAATTGCAAGCCAAAAGAAGCGTATGGAAATGCCCTGTTGTACAGATCTGAGAATTTATTGTTCTCGTACTCATGAACGTAATTGTAAAACCCTGAAAGCGATGGCAGAAAGCCTGCGGAATAATATTTTGTGCTCTCCCGGCGTATTTTCTTTTCTGTCTGCAGTATCTGATACTCTATTCGTTTCTCAAACTGGAGCCCTTTGAGTGTATCTGTGTAAATTTCCTGCATCAAACGGGCTGTGTCAAACGTAACAGTAAAGTTTTTATCTGGGGGACAGCCCATCAGCTGTTTCAGTAAGGCAAATTTTGACTGAACATTTTCGGATGCAGACTTCAGGCGGGCCACTGAATTGTTTAAAGAAATGGAAGCCTGCCTGTAATCTACTTTATCTGCAACACCGCTTATATAACGGTGGTAGGCATCCTGCTGGTTTTTGCGCAGCCGGGCAGTGTCTTCCCTGTAAACACCTATTTGCTGCACAGACAACAGCAAACCATAAAACGCCTTTGTGACCTCAGATACGACAGCAATTTTCACAGCCCTGGTATTTTCCCTGGACTCCTGTACCAGCAGCTTTGCAGCCCTGGCCGCATATACAACATCGTTACTGAAGAGCGCCTGTGTGGCAGTGAACTGTGGCAAAGAATAATTATACACACCTGAGGTAATAAACGTTTGTGTGCCACCCGAATTAGAAACAGCCGTTGGTAACTGGAAGTAATGTTGCAGATTGGCAGTGCCAGATACCTGCGGCAACCAGGATGAAAGTGCTATTGATTTGTTTTTGCCTGCGATGGATTCGTCAATCTGCGCCTTATGCACAGCCGGCTGATTTTTAAGTGCGAACCTCAAACAGTCATCCAGCGTCATTGATTCCTTTATATCGGCAGCACTACCGCTGAACACCTGTCCTTCGACTGCTGTGCCTGAGGATTTTTCTGCACGAACCTGCCCCTGTGCAACCGCAGCAGCGGCAGTATGGATTAATATAAAGAAGCAGAGTACATAGCGGTGATACATAAACCGGGAAACAAATTGCAAAAGAAAATACAGGTTGTAAAAATAAGATAAAAAGGCCTGCAACCGGAAACGCTCATTTTCAGTGATAGGATTCATCTATCCAGCGATACGAAAAACCAGTACGCAGGAAACCATGGGCTGAGCATCAGAAAAGTTCCTGATGGAAGCACTCAGTAAAACCAAACAAACGAAAACTCAGTAAAAACTAATAGGTAGTGCAGGTCCATACCTCGCCTGCCCTATCAGAATCGTGGGCGGTACAGGCGCTTTCGGCATCGGATTTGGTCTTGTTGCCGAGATCAAAGCTGGCCATAAGTGTATTGTTATACATGCAATGACAATGATATTCTTTTCTGCAGGAAACCACAGAAATTAAACCAGCCAACAAAATAACCCATGTATAAGTACGCTTTTTCATTATTCCCTGTTTTGAATCTGAAGCGAATTTAGTTTATTTATCTTTGAACAGGAAATGAATTATGGATTTTTTATTCATCTCGAAACCAATTTTTAATTAATATAAAGAATGAGCGGCGGCGGCCATGGCCGCCGCCCTGTATACTGAATAACATGCTGTCTATTACAAGTGCGACTGCCGGGGATATTGAACTGATCAGAGAACTGAACAACATGGTATGGCCGCATACGTATACTTCTATACTGGGGCCAGAGCAGGTAGCCTACATGATGAACCTGTTTTACACGCCCGAGTCGCTGATGCGGCAAATGGGAGAACTGGGCCACAGGTTTATCATATGCATGAAGGATGAACAGCCTGCGGGGTTTGCGTCTTTTTCAGTAATAGAACCCGGTATTTATAAACTACAGAAATTGTATGTTTTGCCGGGCATGCAGGGAAACGGAATAGGCAAATATTTACTGGCCCACATAACAACTGAAATAAGAAAAGAGCATGCTCATACGCTGTTACTGAACGTGAACATTTACAATACCAATGCCAAAACCTTCTACCAGAAGGTAGGGTTTAAACACCTGAAAAATGAGGACATAGATATTGGTGGCGGCTATTTTATGAACGACCATGTGCTGCGGCTGGAGCTTTGATTGCAGAATAGCCCATACTCGTTCCCTGTTATTTGCAACCCGCATAGCCGGAGTTGAAGCATGAACAGCGATTGAGCCACGATACAAAAAATGATGCGTAAATTGCCGGTACAATGGTTAAGAAAAAAACAGAGAAGGTAGTAAGCGGGGGCAGTATAGAAGTGATGGGTGCACGTGTGCATAACCTGAAGAACGTAGATATAAGCATACCAAAAAATAAACTGGTAGTTATTACCGGCATCAGTGGCAGCGGCAAATCGTCGCTGGCATTTGACACCATTTTTGCGGAAGGGCAGCGGCGGTATATGGAGAGTTTTGCATCGTATGCCAGGCAGTTCATGGGCGACCTTGACCGGCCCGATGTAGATAAAATATCAGGGCTTTCACCGGTTATATCTATTGAACAGAAGACAACCAACCGCAATCCACGGTCGACCGTAGGAACTGTTACTGAGGTGTATGATTTTATGCGCCTGCTCTTTGCCAGGGTTGCGGAAGCCTATTCTTACAATACGGGTAAGAAGATGGTAAAGTTTAGTGAAGAAGAGATTGTGAGCCACATACAGGAAAATTTTGCCGGGAAGAAGATCATGCTGCTGGCGCCGGTAGTGAGGGGCAGAAAAGGCCATTACCGCGAGCTTTTTGAACAACTGCGCAAGCAGGGATACCTGAAAGTGCGCATAGACGGCGAAGTGACAGACCTGAAAGAACGCATGCAGCTGGACCGCTACAAAATACATGACATAGAACTGGTAGTAGACCGTCTGGCGGTACAGCCTGATGCCCGGACAAGGCTCAGCCAGAGCGTGCAGAAATGCCTGCAGATGGGCAAGGAGCTGATGTTTGTGGCCGATGCTGACAGCGGAAAAATAACCCAGTACAGCAAGCAGCTGATGTGTGCCGATACCGGACTGGCCTATGAAGAGCCATCGCCAAATACATTTTCGTTCAACTCGCCGTACGGTGCCTGCCCTAAGTGCAAAGGACTGGGCAGTGTGTATGAAGTGAATATGCAGGAAGTGCTGCCTGATATGGATAAGAGTATCTCAGAAGGGGGCATAGCCCCTTTGGGCGGCGAAAGGGATGCGTGGGCTTTTCAGATGGCGACCATACTTGCTAAAAAGAACAAAATACCGCTGGATAAACCTATCAAATCGATACCGCAGAAACAGCTGAACATACTGCTGTACGGAAACGAGGAAGGGGTGATCACCTATACCAACAACGAATCAGAAGCATACCACGAGCAACTGGTGCAGCATAATTATGAGGGCATTGTGAATATGGTACTCCGGTGGTTTGCAGAGTCGACATCGGAGGGAGTGAGGTCGTGGGCTGAGAAATTTATGTTGCTGAATACATGCCCCGAATGCAACGG
>OMJB01000012.1 GCA_900299255.1 Sphingobacteriales bacterium | reverse complement strand
GGTAGGTGCTGCAGTTCCTGGCAGCACCGGGTCTCCAATTAACTTCGGCGCGCAGACTGCACTTGGAATTTATACTGTTGTGGCTAATACTACTGCAACAACATGTACAGGAAATATGTCTGGCAGTGCTACTGTAGGAGTTAATCCACTGCCTGCTGTTTACTCGGTAACAGGTGGCGGTAACTATTGTACTGGCGGCGCAGGTGTGCACGTTGGTTTAGCAGGTTCCAATACTGGCGTTCAATATCAGTTAATGAACGGCACCAGCCCAGTTGGTGGGGCATTAACCGGAACGGGTCGCGCACTTGATTTTGGTTTGCAGACAGCAGCTGGCGTTTATTCTGTGGCAGCAATGAATATTGCCACCGGATGTACTGCTACGATGAGCGGTAGCGTGACGATTGCAATCACCCCTCTGCCTGCATTACATAATGTTACCGGTGGAGGTAACTATTGTGCTGGTGGCAGCGGTGTTCACGTTAATCTCGATGGAACAAATACAGGTACCACATATCAGTTAATGAACGGTGCAGTTGCTGTTGGTAGCCCAATGCCGGGTACTGGAACTGGTATTGATTTTGGCCTGCAGACATCTGCTGGTACTTACTCAGTTGTTGCAACAACGACTGCAACAGGTTGTGTGAATACAATGACTGGCAGTGTTACTATTAATATTGATCCATTGCCTAATGCTTATACAGTAATGGGCGGTGGTAACTACTGTTCTGGTGGAACAGGTGTTGATGTGAACTTGAGCAATTCTGACGCTGGTGTCATTTACCAGTTGATCAATGGTGCAGGCCCTGTAGGTACAGCATTAAGCGGTTCAGGTTCAAGTATCGACTTCGGAATGCAGACAGTTTCAGGTATCTATTCTGTTATCGCAACAAATACAACGACAGGTTGTACAAATGCAATGGGTTCAACGGTTACTGTCGGCATTAATCCACTGCCAACTGTATTTGCAGTAGGTGGAGGTGGTAATTATTGTGCTGGTGGTACAGGAGTGCATGTAACCTTGGCTAATTCAACTACTGGTGTTTCTTATCAGTTGAAGATGGGAGGCAGCCCCGTTGGCTTACCAATGCCTGGTACAGGTTCGGCACTTGATTTTGGCTTGCAGGCAACTCCTGGAACGTACACTGTAGAAGCAACAAATACTGCGACTACATGTACCAATATTATGGGTGGCAGTGTAACAATAGGTGTTAATCCTTTGCCTAATGTATATACAGTGGCTAGCAGTGGTAGCAATTACTGCGCTGGCGGATCGGGTATAGACATTTGGCTGAATAATTCTGACGCTGGTATCAATTATCAGTTACTGATGGGTACAACAGCAATGGGAGCAGCAATGCCAGGTAGTGGTTCTATGATTGACTTTGGTAATCAGCTCGTTGCTGGTGCGTACCATGTAGTTGCAGTTAACGCCTCTACTGGATGTGCAAGTAACATGACTGGCGTAGTTTCTGTTGTAGTTAATCCTCTTCCTGCTACATATACAGTAACTGGAGGTGGTGCATACTGCAACGGTGCTTCAGGTGTGCATATCGGCCTCAGTGGCTCAGGTGTAGGCATATCATACCAGCTTAAATTAGCCGGTGTAAATGATGGTGCGCCTGTAATTGGTGGAAGTGGTGCAATTGATTTCGGATTGCGTACCAGCGCTGGTTCTTACACAGTTGTTGCAACTGACCCAGCTACAACATGTACTAAAAACATGGGTGGGACTGCTACAGTAGCAGTGAATCCAATTCCTTCAACATTTACTGTAACAGGTGGTGGTAATTACTGCGCTGGTGGTGCAGGCGTTCATATCGGGTTAAGTGGTTCAACCACAGGTGTGAATTATCAGTTGTACAGAGGCGGTGCTACGTTAGCAGGCAGCCCAATGGCAGGTACTGGCCTTGGCATTGATTTTGGTGCTATCGTTATTCCTGGTATTTATACAGTAGTTGCGACCGACATAGCAGCAGGTTGTTCAAGGACAATGACAGGCAGTCAGACAGTGGGTACTACTCCTGCTCCGGTTGCATATAATGTTATCGGTGGCGGTAACTTCTGCCCTGGCGGTGCAGGTGTACATGTTGGTATTTCAGGTTCTGCTATCGGTGTTAACTATCAGTTATTCAGAGGTACAGTTCCTGTTGGATCGGCTGTTTTAGGTTCAGGTTCTGCAATTGATTTTGGCAGCCAGACAATTGCAGGCACCTATACCGTAGTTGGTACAAATACCACTACAGGTTGTACAAGCAATATGTCAGGCAGCGCAATTGTGATTCTCAATACACTGCCAACAGCATACAATGTAATTGGAGGTGGTAACTATTGCGCTGGTGGTGCAGGTGTTCACGTTGGCTTGTCTAACTCTGCACTTGGCATCAACTATACTTTATACAACGGCTTCTCGCTTGTAAGTTCAGTTCTCGGTACTGGTGGCCCGCTTGATTTCGGCCCTCAGACAGCAGCAGGCACTTATAGTGTACTGGCTACCAATTCTACAACTACATGCCAGGCTAGTATGACAGGCAGCGTAACTGTTGTAGTTAATCCGGTTGTATCTCCTATCGTTGCTGTTAGCACAGGTGCAGGAGTTGGCGACACAGTATGTGAAGGCACAAATGTTACCTTCACTGCCTTGACTACTAACGGCGGCACAGCTCCAGCTTACCAGTGGACAGTAAACGGTGCAATTGCATCTGTTGGCAGTACTTATACATACGCTCCTGCAAATGGAGATATCGTAGGAGTTACCATGACCAGCAGTGCTGCTTGTGCTACACCGGCTGTGGTTGGCAGCTCAGTAACTATGACTGTTGATCCGAACCTGATGCCTACTGTTGGTGTATCAGCCAATCCAGGTACTGTAGTTTGCCAGGGTACACCGGTTGTGTTCTCTGCATCTGTTATCGGAGGCGGTTCAACACCAGGATTTACATGGATGAAGAATGGCACTACTGCAGGTACTTCTTCAACATATAGCTACATACCTTCAAACGGAGATGTTGTTTACTGTGTGTTGAACAGTAATTATCATTGCCGCCTTGCAAATTCTGCGAGCAGCAGCCACATCACAATGGAGGTAGATGTACTCACTACTCCTTCAGTAGTAGTAAACGTTTATCCGGGTACTAATATCGCTGCAGGACAGACAGCTACATTTACTGCTTCTGTTTCAAATGCAGGCCCTCTGCCTACTTACCAGTGGTTGGTAAACAGTGTGCCAGTACCTGGTGCTACATTGCCAACATTTGTAACCAGCACGCTGAATAACAATGATACAGTTACTTGTCAGGTACTGAGCAGCGGTGGCTGTGCAGGAATACTGGGTGCAGGTTCATCTGTTGTACATATTTACGGTACAGGTGTTCATCAGGTTGCAGGCAACGGTTCTGATATCAAACTGATGCCAAACCCAAGTAAAGGTGAATTTACTGTTAAAGGTTCATTAGGTTCCCTTGCTAGTGAGGATGTTACTGCTGAAGTGACAAACATGCTGGGCCAGGTTATCTTTAAGTCAGTGATTCAGTCACATAATGGTGAGATCAATGAGCATATCAGCCTGGGCAGTAACCTGGCCAACGGTATGTACATGCTGAACCTCAAATCTGAATCGGGCAGCAAAGTATTCCACCTGGTTATTGAGCAGTAATATTCAATTGTAAATACTTGTTTTCATTAAAGATGCCCCGCAAGGGGCATCTTTATTTTAATGGCATTACAATAAAAAAACTGGCTCTATCCGCGCCGGATACAAGCACTATTGCAGGAATGGATTCTGTGTTTTCTCTGCACCGATTGTTGTTTCAGGTCCGTGGCCGGAGAATACAACAGTATCATCAGGAAGTGTAAGCAGGGCACTTTTTATACTGCTGATCAGGGTGTCAAAATTGCCGCCTGGCAGGTCAGTGCGGCCAATGCTTCCGTTAAAAAGGGCGTCTCCGGAAATTACCCATTTGCCAGCCGGATAATAAAAAGATATACTTCCCGGTGAATGCCCGGGTGTAAAGCGAACTTCCAGTTCATCATCGCCAAGGTGCAGTTTTTCCTTTGTACTTATATAAAAATCCGGTTGGGGAACTTTAGGGAAATCAAAACCAAACAGCATGGCAGCACCCGATGCAGAACTCAGGACAGGTAATTCAGCCTCATGTATTCCAAAGGGAATTTTATATTGGTTTTTGAGGGCATCTACCCCGAAAATATGATCAATATGAGTGTGGGTGTTGATAATGGATTGTGGTAACAGCCCGTGTTTTTCTATAAGCGTAATAAACTGGCTGGTTTCACGTTGTTCATACATACCCGGGTCTACTATCCAGCACTGTTTCTTTTCATTTGAAATGAGGTAGGTGTTTTCGCTGAATGCGTTGAAAGTAAGTAAACTGATATTTAACATCCGATTGCTGTATTTTTAGTAAATTGTAGTGCAAATGTAACAGAATGGCCTGAAGAACTTGCGACAGATCCATTCTTAAATATCATTTTAGGTTAATGCTCAGAATTTTGCGGCATAGGATTTTTTCAATCCTGCTTTTGGGTTACCTGCTCACCCAGGCAGGCGCAGTTACTTTTGCCCAGTCCTATATTGAGTTGTTTGGGCAAAACCGTGAACAGTACCGCAAATTCGACTGGAAGTATTTTGATACCAAACATTTCAGGGTTTACCATTACGATAAATCAGGCCGGCAGCTGGGCAGGTATGTAGCAGAGGAAGCTGAAAACTCCATCACTATAGTTGAAAAAAAACTTGGCGGCAGTTTCCCTCCCCGTTTCAACATTATACTGTACAACTCATACGAAGAGTACAGGCAGACCAATGTGGGCCTTAAAGATGAGTCACCGATAACTGGCAATGTACGAGCCGGGACTGTGAATCTGGTAGGTGACAAACTGGTGGTGTACTTTACAGGTGCTCACGAAGACCTGCAGCATCAGATAAGGACGGGCATGGCCAATGTGGTAATGGAGCGCATGATCTTTGGTGAGAGTTTCAGAAAGATGGTCAAAAATGCATTGGCACTTCATCTGCCTGAATGGGTGACATCCGGTTACATTGCCTACCTGGTGGATGGATGGAATGCGAAAACTAACACAGCGTGGAAAAGCATTATTGCTGCCGAGCCAAAAGCTACCTTCTACAGGCTGTCTGAAACCTACCCTGAACTGGCTGGCAAAGCTTTCTGGCGGTTTGTATCTGAGCAATATGGCATGAGTACAGTAAAAGCGTTGCTGGCCACTATGCAGCAGAAAACCAAACTGAATAAGGCCTTCAAAGACCCTGCGTATCTGGGTTTAAAAATCACAAAGGCATACGATTCGTGCATGAAATTTTACAAGGGCGTGTATGCTACAGATGCACTGAAACAGGAACAGCCTGACAGTGCGAATGGCCTGATAGTGCTTAAGGTACCTAAAGACAATAGCATTGTTCGAAGTGTACGTGTATCGCCCAGGGGCAGTGACATTGCATACGTGGTATGGAAAGAAGGGCGGTATACAGTGTATACACAGAAGACGGCTGGTGAACAGGTATCTTCTGTGCTGCTGGAAGGAGGGCAGAGGGACCTGACCGAACAAACAGATCCCGATTACCCTATGCTGGCATGGTCTACCACCGGCTACAAGCTGGCCATTCTATACAAAAAAGGCTTTGATACCCGGCTACGTATTTACAATAGCCTTAAAGGGCAGATTGAGAACTACGATATACCCAAAAACCGCTTTGACCGTGTGCTGAGCATGTGCTTTATGCAGGACGATGACAAGCTGGTATTTTCTGCCATCAAGAAAAGCCAGACTGACCTGCACATGTTTACTATCAAGGGTTCTAAGCTAACTAATATTACCGATGACGTATGGGATGATATGGCACCCGTATTTGTAAGCGGCGGTTCCAGGACTGGCATATTGTTTTTATCTAACAGGCCGAAACCAAATATGAACGTGCCGCTGGGCGTAAATGAAATGCCAACCGGGCCAATGAATGTTTTCTTTTACAACACAAAGACAATGAGTACAGAACTGATGCAGTGCACCAGTTATACTACAGGCAATGTAACACAGCCCATTCAGTACGGATTTGACAACTTTGCTTACCTCTATGACGGAAACGGAGTGAATAACCGTTATGTGGTGCTTTTTGCCAGAGGCCGCAATAACAGGGATTCGGCATATTCGGTGCCGGTTACTAATTATACATCTGGCATTATCAGCCAGCAATACAATCTGGCCAGTGGCGATGTGGCAGATATGGTGCAGGTAAAGGATAAGTACATGGTGTATTTTCATGAGCTGGTAATGCCGGGGCCTGCATCGCCCGCCAAAGTGCTGACGCCAACTATACTGTCGGTGGAGAAACCCGAACGTAAAAGTGCCGGACAGGCAAAAACTCAGGGCCAGGCAGAGATAGCATCCACTGAGCCAGATGAAAAAAAGCAGCCCGATATAAAGACTGGCAATGCATTTCAGTCGGAGTTTGCAAATACAGATGAACAGCCCAAACACAAAACGAAAAGCAGAGAGAATAATATCTTCAATGCTAACAAAGAAAACACACAGAACGACAGCTCAGTATTGTCGGTGATGACAGACAGTGCGTACCTGAAAATGAAACCTGCCAACTACAGGCTCAGTTTCAAACCCGATTTTTTTACGATTAGGTTAGACAACAGTACCCTGTTTTCGCAGTACCAGTCTATAGCAACAAATGGCGGCCAGTTCCTCAACCCCTCGCTGGGCGGGCTGATCAACATTGGGCTGAATGATGTGCTGGAGAATTACCGAATTTCAGCAGGTTTTCAACTTCCTGTAGACATGAGCGCATCAACGTATTATCTGCAGTACCAGAACTTTAAGAAGCGGATGGACTGGGGCTTGATGCTCTTGCGCAGCCAGGACAAACAAACCCTGCCGGTAGGGTACATGGATCAGAATGGCAACCTGCTTTTTGTACAGGATCAGCAATTTAAGAGCACGCTCACTATGTTACAGGCAGATTTAAGTTATCCGCTAGACAGGATACGCAGTGTGCGTTTCCATACATCTGTGCGGCAGGATAAACTGACTGAAAGAGCCACAGATACTTTGAGCCTGACCTACGAGGTACCCAACACGGTGGGCTACACCTCCATGAGCAGGCTGGAGTATGTGTTTGACAATACTATCAGCCCGGTACTAAACATCATGAACGGTACCAGGTACAAGTTTTATGCCGAGTATATATATGGCCTCAATAACGGCAACAAGGGTTGCTACAACTTTGGCCTGGACGTGCGCAACTACAAGGTACTATACAGAAATATGATCCTGGCCAACAGGCTTGCCTATGCCCACTCTGATGGTACTGCGGAAGTGGAGTACCTGCTGGGTGGCGTAGACAACTGGATAAAGCCTCAGCAATCTTCCAACGCATCTCAGGGGCCTGCTGACAATTACGGCTACCAGGCTATGAGTGTGCCCATGAGGGGCTATCTGCAGTATGGCAGAACGGGCAATAACTTTGCAGTACTGAATACCGAAGTACGGGTGCCTGTGTTCTCTACTTTTATCAGGCGGCCTGTACAAAGGGCTATTCTTACCAACCTGCAGGCGGTGGCCTTTGTTGATGCCGGTGGCGCATGGTCAGGCTTTTTGCCTGATGCAAACAATATGGACAACACCTATTATCTGCCGTCTTTGAGAAGCCCGTACCCGGGCAACAACAATAACGTGTATCTGAAGTTAACAGTGCCCAACAGCGGTGGCCTGGCGGTGGGTTACGGGGCCGGGGTGCGGACGTCGCTGCTGGGCTATTTTGTAAGGCTGGATGCTGCCTGGAATATTGAAGGCAGCAAAAAGCCAATCGTGTATTTTGCATTGGGTACTGATTTTTAACAATTGTGCCATTCATTTCTTATCCGCGTATACTTGTTTGTAATTACATCATTTGCGGGTATCATTTATTGATAATTATTTAATTTAAGTTTTTGTGAGATGTAATTTCTTAACTACGATACTGTGTATTATATTTGAATGAGTTAATGCCTGCGGTGCAATCGTAACTGCCGGAATAAAACGTACTTAAATGTTCGGCGACGTATTTCAAAAGGATAGTGTTGAAAATATCTTTAATGCTTTTGGCGTATGCGATAAGATATTCAAACCCATGCTTACAGTAAATGACATGGGTATATCGTACCGGACAATCAATAACTGGGAGGCGAATGGGCTGATGCTGCAGGAGCGTAGCAGTAACAGGAACTGGCATAAGTTTTCATTTGTTGATTTTATATGGCTTAACATAGTATTTGAACTGCGGCAGCTGGGGTTTCCCATCACCAAGATTAAAAAGCTGAAGGACTTTCTGAACGAGATCATTGATGATGACTGCCTGCTGGAGGTTAAGCGAAAAGAAGCTTGGATATTCCTGAACAACAGTAGCCTGAACAGGCTCATATTGCTGCTGGCCGAGATCATGCACAACAAGAACCATATAGCCCTGTTGTGCAATAAAAACGGCGACTTTTATATATACAACGAACAGGAAGTAAAGGATGATAAATTCAACCTGGACATCAGCAAGTTTCAGTTTAATAATTTTGTATCTGTATCCCTTACAGATATTATTATCAAGTACCTGATAGGGCAGAAGCTAGAAATAATACAGGAAAGCAAAATACTTGATGAGCGCGCGCTGGAGCTGCTTACAAAGCTCAGAACCACCCATGTAACCGAGGTACGCTTTAAAATCAATGGCCAGGACGAACTGCTGATAGATGCAGCCGTATTTGATCAGCATGCAGATTTTGTGGTAGCAATAGTACGGATGATACTTACTTTACACTACCAGGAGGCATTCGTTTAAAGCGGCGGTAGCTTACCGTACAATTTCATAAAACTGCGGGAAACCTTCCTGTTGCTTCCGGCACCGGAATAACCGGAAACGGTTTAGCTATTTGATATTCAATGTATTGTGTTGGTACTTCCGGTTTCATTATTTTTTCCGGTATATGCATGCATTTATTACTATTGAACTGCGCCTATGCGCTCAACTAGTCATGTTTCGACAAGCTGCCATGACACTTCCTTCTATGGGCTAATTGTGAATCTAAGTTTCAGAAGTTATGTAATAAATCAAATAGTTATGGCTGCCAGGCAGATAAATTATGAGTATTTTGGCTATATGGTCTGTTCTTTTTGCTACTTTTGCAGATACGCCAGCAGCATATGAAAATATCAAAAGAAGTAAGGATAGGAGTATTAGTTACATTTTCTATCCTGATTTTCTTTCTCGGGTTTAATTTCCTTAAAAAAGCGAGTTTCATCTCAAAGGAGAAGGAATACTACAGCTTTTACAGTAACGTAGACGGGCTGATGAAGTCGGCTAATGTGATGGTGATGGGCATGACCGTGGGGCATGTGGCAGATATGAAACTTGTACCCGGCAAGGGTGTGCAGGTGACGTTACAGATAAACAAAGATGTGGAACTGACAGAGGGTACTGTAGCCAGCCTGGAATCGCCTGACCTGCTGGGCGCCAAAGTGATCAGCCTGATACTTGGGCCGGGCCCGGGCCTGCTGCCGGCGGGTGCCACCATACCTGCCAATAATGCCGGTGGTGTGGTAAACAATGTAACCAATGAACTAACGCCTCGCCTGAAGGAACTGCGGGGTACTATAGGCAGGTTTGATACCACACTGAGCAGCGTAAATGCCGTGGTAGGCGCCCAGAATCAAAAGGAACTGGCGGAGGCACTGCACGCACTGAACAATTCGGCAAAGAATATAGAACTGCTGACAGCCACACTGAGCAAAGAAAGCACTGAAATTACTGCTATACTGAATAATGCCCGCAGCTTTACTGCCAGCCTGGCGAGCCAGAATGACACCATAAAACTGCTGCTGGCCAATGCCAATAAGCTGATGCGCCAGCTGGGCAACTCGCCGGTGGAAAAAACAGTTACAGAGCTGCAGTCTACCATTGTGCAGGTGAAGGAAGTAATGGCGAAGATCAACAAAGGCGAAGGATCGCTGGGGCTGCTGGTGAACGATAAGGAGCTGTACCGCAACCTGAACGCATCGCTGCACAGCCTGGACAGCCTGATGACAGATATCAAGGCGCACCCCACCCGATATATTAACGTCACCGTATTTGGCAGCAAGAAGAAAAGTTAATGTCGGCAGCAACTGTATTTTTAATTGATGTAATCAGAAAGCGGTCGGGTGCAGTATGCCTGCTGCTGTGCCTGCTGCTGTGTGGCACCCATGCCCGGAGCCAGCAGCGTGATACGTCTGATAAAATGCTGATCAGCATAGACAGGGCGCAAAGCATAGAAGGATTTAAAACGGATTCGGGTGAATACCGCAAGTTTACAGGAGATGTGATACTGCGGCAGGGAACTGATACGCTATACTGTGACAGTGCTATACAAAACAGCACCACAAAAAACTTTGAGGCATTTGGTAATGTAAAAATAGCGCAGCTGGGCGGCACCAAGGGTACAAGCGACTATCTGAAATATACCTCTGATAAAAAACTGGCGTTGATGCACGGCAATGTGACACTTACAGACGGCAAAAACACGCTGGAGTGCGAAGATCTTACGTATGACCTGGGCATCAAGACGGGGGTGTATGACAACTGGGGCAAACTTAAAAATGATACTACTATAGTAACCAGTAAAAGGGGTGTATATAATGTGAATGAAAAGATAGCCCACTTTACAGGTACTGTGTACATAAAAGACCCACAGTACAAGATCAACTCAGAAGACCTGGAATATAATACAGGTACCAAGGTTACTACTTTCTTTGCAAAGTCAACGGTAATAAGAGACTCTGGCCGGTCTGTGCTGCAAACCAGCCACGGATGGTATGACGGGCTGAACAGCAATGCTAGTTTCTGGGGGTGGTCGTCTATATGGTATGATGCGCAGTATATAGAAGCAGACTCGCTGAAGTATGACAAGCGCATGGGCCATGCACTGGCGAATGGCCATGTAATATCTATAGACACCAGCCACCATGCTACTATATACTGCGGCCATATGGAGTATTTTCAGAAGAGGCGGGTGCTGTGGGCCACTATAAATCCGGTGCTGGTGCAGGCAAATGGCAAGGATACTTTGTATATAAATGCGGATACTTTTTACTCAGCACCCATGGAGAAGTGGCAGCAGGGGCTGCTGAAGAGCCAGATACCCAATGACACTATGAGTGCCGGAGACAGCAGCGGTGCAGCAGGTTCGGGTGCCGCAGTAAAAGCAATGCCGCCCGTGGTGCCGCAACTAAAAAAAGCTGCCACTGCGGATACTGTAAAATGGGTGCTGCCGGGCGCGCAGGAAAAAAAGAGCGTTAAGAAAAATAAGAAAGAGAACAAGAAAGAAATAAAGGGTGATCTCAAAATTGCTGCCGACACCACATCGGCAGATACGACCGCACCATTGTATTTTATAGGGTACCATCATGTGCTGATCTTCTCAGACTCGCTACAGGGTAAGTGCGACAGCGTGTGCTATACACGGTCGGACTCGATGATACGGATGATCTATGACCCAGTAGCATGGGCGCACAACAGCCAAATAACGGGCGATACCATATTGCTACAGCTGGACAGCAGCACGCTGCGGCGGATGTATGTGCCCAACAATGCGCTGATTGTTTCGCAGTCGGGCCCGGCGAAGGCAAAAATGTTTGACCAGGTACAGGGCCGAACCCTCACTGCTTACTTCGACAAGAAATCAATAACCAGGATGTTAGTGTACCCTAATGCCGAATGCATCTATTTTGAAAAGGATGAAAAGGGGGCCTACATGGGTGTGAGCCAGGCCAACAGCACCAGGATGCAGATATTCTTCAATGATCAGAAGATAAGGAAAATCAAATTTGAACAGGACTGGCACCATACGGGCACACCGATGGATAAAGCTGATTTTCCGGCAATGCGGCTGAGCAGGTTTAAATGGATCATGGATCAACGGCCCAAAAGCAAAGAAGAGATGTTCAGGGATTCGCTGGCCAGATAAAGAAGATTGGTTGCTGCGTAAATATACCTACCTGAAGATATAACCAATAGTAAGGTTGAGGGGCAGGCTGAGCGTGGTGTTGTCGCCGGTGCGCTGAGATGCGCGCCATAAGCTGAAATCAACTGCTCGTTCCATTTTGTCAGTTGGGTGGTCCCTGTCTGTTTCGGTTACTGTTCGGTGCTTGAGCCCTAGGCCAGTGTAAAAATCGAAAGTAAGGTGCTTATGGAAGCGGCAATGGAAACCAATTTTGAGATTGAGGCCATACATCACCTTGTGAACTTTATAATAGTCGGTATAGGTGCCTGTTATAAGTGAATCCCAGAATGTTCCCTTCACATTGTTGTTGTAGCCATTGTAAAACAATTCAGTACCGGTGAAAAAGGAGCATTTTTTTCGAACCATGAAATACCTGATATAGTCTGCCTTTACTCGTACTCCATTGGGGTTGGAACAGCAATTGTGGCCATAGTCCAGGTCGAAACTAACACCACCGGTCAGCAAAACGGAATTGTGTTTATCAAACCGGTGCTCAATCCCAGCCTGAATATTCGGGCTGAAAGGGTCTATCAGGTTGAGCATAGGAATTTTTACTTCCCAGTAGTTGTAGTTTTCCTTTGCCGACTTTGCTTCTTTTTTTTGGGCATAAGCACTCAGGGTACATAGGATAAGTGCAAAGAAAAGAGCTTTTTTCATCAGGTATGCTTTACGGTTACAGATACCACAAAAATAAGGAATACCCTTAAAGTTATCCCAATGTATGTTTCTGGCTGAATAAGTTTCTTTTCGCTCACCAATGAGATGGCGGGCTTTTGCCAACCAGTTTAAACTTTTACACTGGCGTTATTACGCGAATGTTGCCTTTCGCCGATCTGCTGGCGCCACATGGCATAGTAAAGGCCTTTCTCCTCAAGCAGGTTTGCATGGCTACCGGTTTCAATTACTTCACCTTTTTCAAGTACATAAATGCGGTCTGCATGCATGATAGTAGATAAGCGGTGTGCAATCATAATAGTCAGGTGATTACGCTGGGAAGTAATAGCCCTCACAGTTTTGGAGATTTCTTCTTCGGTCAGGGAATCAAGTGCTGAAGTGGCCTCATCGAAAATCATCAGCCTTGGCTTGCGCAGCAGTGCGCGCGCTATAGACAGGCGCTGGCGCTCGCCGCCGGAGAGTTTAAGGCCGCCCTCACCGATTACGGTATCCAGCCCTTTTTCAGCCCTTTCCAGCAGATTCTGGCAGGAAGCACTGTGCAGTGCTGCAGTGAGTTCTTCATCGGTTGCGGTTGGGTTTACGAACAGCAGGTTTTCTTTTAATGAACCAGAAAAGAGCTGTGCATCCTGTGTAACCAGCCCTATGTTAGCGCGCAGTTCTTCGAAATTGATCTCAGTACCTTCATACCCATTGTAGTATATATGCCCGCCTATAGGCTGGTACAGGCCCACCAGTAGTTTTACCAAAGTTGTTTTGCCGCTGCCCGATGGCCCGACGAATGCAACTGTTTCGCCGAGTTTAACATCAAACGATATGCCGTTGAGCGCCGGCTGGCTGGCGGTGCTGTGTTTAAACATCACTTTATCAAATCTGACATCATTGATGCTGTTGATTTTTTTAGGGTTTGCAGGCGTAAACTCGGTAGGTTTATTCAGCAGCAATTTCAGGTTATGCAGCGATGCCTCTGCCTCCCTGTAGGCAATAATAATGTTGCCTATCTCCTGCATGGGCTGCAAAACAAAGAAAGAGAAAAAAGTAAGGGTGAGGTAGTCGCCGGGAGACAAAGTGTCTTTGAAGACAAAGAACAGCAAAGTAAGAATGATAACCTGCTGTAGAAAGTTCACAAAGGTGCCTTGTATAAAAGATATTGTGCGGATGCTGCGTACTTTTTTCAGTTCCAGGTTGAGTATTTTAATAGTTGTGGCATTGAGCCTGCTTATTTCCTGATTAGTGAGGCCCAGGCTTTTAACGAGTTCAATGTTTCGTAGCGACTCTGTGGTAGAGCCTGCCAGGGCATTTGTTTCCATAACAATGCTCTTCTGTACTGCTTTGATCCGTTTGCTCAGCACGTTGATAAGTACAGCCAGCACCGCACCGCCGCCAAGGTAAACCAGTGGCAGAAACGGGTTCAGTTTGAACGTATATATGAACACAAAAATCAGCCCGATTATAGTTGGCAACAACACATTGAAAAATGCGTTTACGAACCTTTCACAGTCTGACCTGACTTTCAGCAACACTGATTGTGTTTTACCGCTGCTCTGGTCTTCAAACTCCTGATATGGAAGGCGAAGCGCATGCCTGAGCCCATCAGTGTACATACGTGCCCCGTATTTCTGGATAACGACGTTCACAACATAGTCCTGAAAGTTTTTAGCAATTCTTGAAACCATTGCAAACCCCATATAGGCGCCTATAAGCACCAGAGCTTGCGAAATAAAGCCCCACATGTCGCGGGGAATACGGCCAGCTGCATCAACGGAGTGCGGGTGGTTAACAAATTGATTCAACAGTTTTCCCGACACAATGGGGTTGAGCAAAGAAAAACTCTGGTTGATTGCGGCCAAGACAAGTGCTAATAAAATAAGCGGCTTGTACCGGCCCAGGTATTGCAATAGTAACTTCATAGGGTTCAAAGATAAATGGTTTAGCAACATAGATGTTGATACCTGCATTATTTAAAGTTATACGCCCGTAACTATAGTAATTGTATTTCGGGTTATTTGCCATTAACTGTAACTAGCCAGCATCCGGCCCACTTTTCTGTCAATAGCCAGCGTGAATGTTTCTTCGGTAATATGAGCAGCGTCCATCCAAAAAGTGCGTTCATTGGGTATATTGTTAATGATAACGGCAGGCAAAGGCGCCGCTACGCGGTAGTAAATGCTGATGACCTGCGAATTGTCGAAGGCGGATGCCTGAAAGAAATCTGTGGTATAAAAATGATCAATCACATCAATATCAAGGTTTAGTTCTTCCTTCCACTCGCGCTTCAGGCAGTCAATTATACCTTCGCCCCAGTTGAGCCCGCCACCAGGGAACTTGATAATAGTTCTATCCCTGAAAGTTTCTTCATTGATAAGGATCTTATTATCATTTATCCATATTCCATAAACGCGGATGTTGAAACGATTTTCCATTGGGAGGTAAAATTAAGCCAAGGCGGGAAAAGTAAAGTATATGGCGCAAATATGGCATAAATAGGTTTTTGTATTTAAAAATATTCCGGTACTGGACGTTGATTATTACTGTAGTTTGCATTGTAGTAAAATAAATGCAGTACTTTGTGTTGCATAGTACTGAATGTTTTTGTACTTTTGTGCTGTAAAAGTGAAAAAGAGTATAAAATAGAAGCGAGATGAATATTGAAAATACACAAAGCCAGATGCGCCGGGGAATACTTGAGTTCTGCATTTTATCGGTGATAAAGAGGGGTGAGGCGTACCCGAGTGATATAGTGGAAGAGATGAAGGCGGCTAAGTTGCTGGTGCTGGAAGGGACATTGTATCCGTTGCTGACAAGGCTGAAAAATGCGGGGATGCTTACTTACAGGTGGGTAGAGAGTAATTCGGGGCCGCCACGGAAATATTTTTCGCTGACAGAACAGGGTATTGCTTTCTATAAAGAACTGGAAGACACCTGGAGCGAACTGGCATTTGCCGTGAACTCACTGAAGAACAAAAAAGAATCGCTGCCGCCGCTCAATGACACGAACGAATAAACTACCTCCAAAGCTTACAAAATGCAAAAAATAATTAGCATCAATTTTCAGGGAAGGGTAATACCAATAGAAGAAACGGCATATAACCAACTGAAAAAATACACAGACAGCCTGAGAGTGCATTTTGCAAACGAGGAAAGCAGCGAGGAGATCATTAATGATATTGAAAACAGAATAGCAGAGTTGCTGACTGACAGGCTGAAGCGCGGGCCGGGATGCGTGGGCAGCGGAGACGTGGCTGCAGTGATTAATAGCATAGGCAGGATGGAAGATATTGAAGCGGCAGAAAATGAAGAACAGCCGGAACCTACGAAGAATACCCGGCAGCAGCGTATGGCACCGCCAGTGCGCGACAGGTTTTACCGGAACGCTGATGATAAAGTGATAGCCGGCGTATGCAGCGGGATAGCCATACGCACGGGAATAGACCCTGTGGTAGTAAGGATACTTTTTGTGGTGCTGATAGGTGCTTTCTTTTGGCTGTACCTACTGCTTTGGATTATTGTGCCTTCACAGAGTATACAATCTGATATTACGAGGCGGCTGTACCGGAATCCGGATGACAGGATGATAGCAGGAGTATGTGGTGGGCTGGCAGCTTACCTGCGGGTGGATGCCAAAGTAACGCGGTTTGTGTTTTTTGCACCGCTTGTTTTCAGTTTAATATCCGGGGGAATACACAGGTATTGGTGGGACTGGGGCTGGGGATTTGGGCCGAGAATATTTCTTGGATCATTTACCGGCACCTTTATTATAGGATACATCATCCTGTGGATAGCACTGCCATATGCAAGTACATCGGCAGACAAGCTGGAAATGCGAGGGGAGAAAGTTGACCTGAATTCGATAAAAGAGGCTACCAAGCAGCGTGCTGCTGTGCCGCAGCCACCTGTAAGGCGCAGAAGCGGCCTGGGGCATGTGATAGGCATACTGTTCAAAGCCTTTTTTCTATTCATAGCAGGCTCGGTGGCAGTGGGCTTGTTTGGTGCACTGATTGCACTCGTATTTGGCGGTGTATTTATCATACCGTTTACACATTTCCTGTTTAGCGAACCAATAGAATATGTGCTGGCGTGGACGGGAATAATACTGACGCTGGGTGTGCCTATGCTGGCGCTGGTAACCTGGCTGATCCGCCGGTTGATGGGAGTGCAGTCGAGAAGGCATTACCTGGGGTATGTGTTTTCGGGATTGTGGGTGATTGGCTTTGCTTGTGCTATGATGCTGGTTGGTGTTGTTTCCCGCAACTTCAGGCACAAGTATGTATAAGAGGAGGCTGTGCCACTGGTGCGGCCCAATGCTGGCAAGCTGGCCATCAGCGTGGGTCCTGATGGAGGCTGGCAGGCAGCACACCGCCACAGCTGGTGGCTGCGCGACCGGAGGGACAATGGATTGGGGATACACCTGATAAGCAGCGACTCGTTATGGCTGAATACCGTTAAAGTGAGGATTGCGCAGAGTAACGATTCGCTGTTTCATATGTACAAGCTGAATATAGCCAGAAGCAGTAATGAAGCTGACGCTATGAGGCTGGCTAAAAATATTAACTTCGGTATTGTGCAGCAGGATAGTGTAGTGGTGCTGCCGAAGGGGTTTGCGGTGAGCAGCAGGGATCAGTTCAGAAATCAGCAGGTTATGATAGTAGTGGAAGTACCCGTAGGAAAAACTATTATACTCGACAGGGGTATCAGGCTATACGACTGGTTCAGTATCAATATTAATGGCGGCAGTGAATTTAACGTGGAGCGGGACTGGAGAGAAAATTATTACTACAGGATCAACAGGGAATACATAATGATGCCCAAGGGGCTGAGGAATATTAAAGACTCAACGGACAGGGCGGAAGAGGAGGAGACATCAGATGATGATGAGTAAAAGCAAACGTAACATAGATTAACCAGCTTTTTAACCATAAAACATATACATATGCAGCGTATCATTCAAATCAATATTGCAGGCAGGGTAATACCAATAGAAGAGGATGCCTATAGCATACTGAAAGCCTACATCACGTCGCTGGAGAGCCAGTTTACCGGTGCTGAGGGAAAAGAGATACTTGACGACATAGAAAACAGAATAGCCGAATTGTTTGGCATACGGCTGGAGAGCGGTTCGCCTGCAATAGACAAGGCAGACGTGCAGAAAGTGATGGAGACACTGGGATATGCAAGCGACATTAACCAAGGTGCCGGGCGAGCAAATAGCCAGAATAACCGGCAGTACACCAATTCAGGCAACACACAATGGACACAGGCCCCAAAGCCTAATCATGTGCGCCTGCTGCGTGACCCGTTTGATAAAGTGATAGGTGGAGTATGCAGTGGTGTGGCTCATTACTTTGAAATAGACCCTGTTATTATCAGGCTGGTGATGGCAATACTGTTTTTGTTTGCGGGCATTGGTTTTCTTGCATACCTGATAGCATGGGCTGTGATACCCGCGGCTACCAGCAGGGAGGAACTGTATAATATGAACAATGGCCAGCCAGTAACGTTTCATGACATATCTCGCAACTTGGAAAATGAACTGCAGGACCTGAAGAAGCGGGGTGAGCAGATGAGCAGGGAACTAAAGGATTTCTTCAGTAAAAGGAAGTAGCAGGCGGCAGAGAGCGGTGCTGCTTCTTTTCGTACATTTACCGAAATATCAGCGATGTACAAACACCTCTTTTTTGACCTGGACCATACCCTGTGGGATTTTGATAAAAACTCTGAGGCTGCGCTGAGGAAACTGTATGAGGAGTTTGACCTTCAGGGCAGAGGGATACACGATTTTGATGCGCTGTTCAAAGCCTACAATGTACACAATGACAAATTGTGGGAACGGTACCGGAACGGTTATATAAAAAGAGATGAACTCAGATGGAAACGCATGTGGCTGATGCTGCTGGACTTTAAAGTAGCAGATACCGCATTGGCCAACGAGATCAGTACGGCGTACCTGGAGATACTGCCCTTGCAGAAACTGCTGATGCCACATGCAAAGGAGGTATTGGAACACTGTAAGGGCAAATACGAACTGCACCTTATCACCAATGGTTTTGAAACCACGCAACGGATGAAACTGCAATACTCGGGTATAGCACGTTACTTCAAGCAACTCATCACATCAGAGAAAAGTAACAGCATGAAGCCTCATGGAGATATTTTTGACTTTGCACTAAAGGCTACGGGAGCAGCGAAGGAGGAAAGCATTATGATTGGCGATGCAATAGACATAGATATACTGGGTGCAATCAATGCCGGGTGGGACACTGTTTACTATAACCCCGGCAATGTGGTACACGCACGTAAGCCCACCTACGAGATCAAGCACCTTGAAGAACTGCTGCAGATATTCTGAGAAAGGCGACAGTAGCACCATCTGAACAATCAAAGCGTATGGGTTGCCTGAAAAAAAATTGTGCAAAAAAATGGTACTATTATTTCAGCACGCAAAAAAAAGCCTCCCTGAAGGAAGGCTGAACTGCTACTGTATGATTTATATTACCTGGTTGGGATATTGGTAAAAGTACCGGTAATATGTGCCGGGGTGCCTGAGAAAGTAACATCGAAAGTGCCGCTGGCTTTGCCGCCACTATTGCTGGTAACCACAACCGATCCGCCTGTAGCCATACTGTAGGTAGTATCGCGCCAGTAAACGAAATCGCCCTGGGCAGGAATTGTGAAAGTTGCAGCTGTGTTGCCTGACAGGTTTATTTCAATGTTTCTGCTAGTTGAACCAGAACCATAATTTTTATACGCCATCATAAATGACTGGGTTGAAGTTCCGGTACCAAAAGTGTAATTGGATGAATCGGCGGTTTGTGAAGCCCCGCCATCTTCAGACCAAACGAAGCCATTGGCGGCCGGGGTTGGGGTGGAAGAACTTGATTTCTTTGTGCAGGAATAAAATCCGGCGGTTGTCATAACAGCTGCGATGATCAGGATAGCCTTTTTCATTGTTTTTCGATTTTGTTTTTCAATTTGGTTAATTGAGTGCAAATTTATCTAACGAAATGGCAATCAATATACCAGCTTCATGGTATTTTTTATGGAGGGGCGAGATTGATTAACAAATATACCTTGTTTTTATTGTAATATGCTGCAAGAAGTGGGTATGCTGCCTGCATACGCTTGTTAGTATGAAAGAGCAGGAAATATGAACAGCCTGCTGAAGAAAACCCACACTGTATTAAGTGCCACTGTTGTAGTGTACCCACAATTTACAATCCCGGATATGCATCAGTGCCGGATAGAACATAATACATTTTTAATTGCCCTTTCCCTTTGGCATCTATTTCGCCACGGTATTCACAGTTTATTTTTTCTTTTACCAGTTCATAGGTTGTTTGAGAGATATTTATTTTGCCAGCCTGGCTGTTTTGTTCCATACGGGCGGCAGTGTTAACAGTGTCGCCCCAAATATCGTAAGCAAATTTTTTAACACCTACTATTCCTGCTACCACACTGCCACTGTGTATGCCAATGCGTATATGAAAGGTATTGCTGCCATGCTTTGCTATCCGGTCCTGCATAAATCCATTTATTTCTATAGCTGCACGAACTACATTCAATGCATGATCCGGATCAGCAGTTGGCAGGCCTGCTACTGCCATATATGCGTCACCTACTGTCTTGATCTTTTCTATGTTGTACTTTCCGGTAATGTCGTCGAACGCTTTGAAACATGCATGGAGTTCGTCAACAAGAGCTTGCGGGCTCATATGCTCGCCGGCGTGAGTGAAGTCCACAAAGTCAGTGAAGAGCACGGTAACCTGCTCGAAATGCCGCGCATTGGCCACCCCTTTCTCTTTTAGTTCTTCTGCAACTTCAAAAGGCAGGATATTTAAGAGCAGGTCTTCGGACTTTTGCTTTTCTGCGAACAAAAGTTTATTGACTGATTTCTGGGTGCGGTAATTTCTGAATACAATCACTGTAATGATTAAAATGCCTGCAATTCCAGCCATAAAAAAGCCCCTTTCATTCCTTTTTTTTGCAACCGCAAGCTTATCAATCTCTATCTGCTTATCTTTTAATGCTATTTCCCTTTTTGTTTCGAGGTTGGATATCTTGACGTTGTTTTCTGTGTTGAATACAGAGTCTTTTACAGCAACGTGCTGCCTGTAAACCATTAAAGCACCTTTATAGTCGCCGGACGCCTGCAAAGCTTCAGCGAGATGCCCGGTAAAGTCTATAACGCCGTCGCGGTAACCTGTATTTCTAGAGATTGTCAGGGCCTGCTGCAGGTAGTCGACAGCTTTTTTCAGCATCTGAGGTTTGCTTCCCGGAATCAGGCTGTCTGGCTTGTAATGAATACTGTCGCTGACCGCAATATCAAAATAAAATTCTCCAATGAAGCCGGCGCAGGTAGCAATAGCGTTATCGTCCTCCAGTTCTTTTGACAACTTAAGTGCTTTAAAATAGTGTTCAAGTGCACCATGATAATCGTGCCGGGCAGCATGTACATCACCAATAATCTGTAAGTAGGAGGCAATACCGCTTTTGTCGTTGATCTCTTCGCAAATAGCCATAGCATTACCAATATATTCCAGCACTTTGGCGTAGTTCTTCTGATGGAAGTAGATAGTGCCTATATTGCCCATAGCAATAGCTTCGGCACTTTTATTGTGCCTGGCCTGCTGCAGTTTAAGTGCTTTGGTGAAGTACTCCAGTGCTTTATCATAATCTCCATTGTTATCATAAACAATTCCAATGTTGTTTAAAGAACTTGCTATCCCCGTGCTGTCTCCGATATCTTCCTGTAGTTTGAGTGCAATGAAGAGGTGGTCTAGCATTTTAGGCAGGTCTGATTTCGCGTTGTAGTTGGCCGCAATATTACTGTGTGCCGAAGCCATCCCTTTTTTCCAGTTCAGGCTTTCTGCAATAGCCAGGCCTGTTTGCCGTACTTAATTCCTTCATCTGGATTGACAGCCTGCAGCTGCAATGACACTGCGGCTGTAAGTATTACCTTTTGGCTGTCGTTTTTTGCATGCGGAATTTCCTGCAACAGGGAGTCTATTTTAGCCTGGCCTTCCCTGCGGGCTGTAGCGTTGAAATTCAGCATCAAAGCCAGTATCAGAACAGTTAATTTCAAATGTTGCATATGCTTACTCATTAAGCCTGAAAAATGAACACCAATAACCTCGATATAATGCATGAATCTCGTACTGATCCAGTAGTATTAAGGTTTGTTGAAAGATAGAAATATATTTTTAAATGTATGGAATTATTTTATGACTATTCCTCAAGTACCCTGCAAAAATGCAGCAGTTCGGATTTAGCAACGGTTTGCATGAAAGATCATATTTTCTTAGGCTTAGAGCCGCTCTGAGGCACCAATGCTGAACAAGGCATAGTCATAGGCAGCAGGGTCTTTTGGGTTCATTTCCCTGAGGCTGGCAGTGAGCTGAAGGGCATTGCTCCAGTTCGACTTTGTATTGCCTATTAACCCCAGCCTTTCCGCTACTCTTGCCACATGCACATCGAGCGGGCAGATGAGCTGCGATGGCTTTATTTTGGTCCAGATACCAAAGTCTACTCCATTTCTGTCTTTGCGTACCATCCACCGCAGGTACATATTCAGCCGCTTGCATGCAGAATGCCGCTCAGGGGTGGAAATATGCTTGCGTGTGCGGAGCGGATGCTCTATGGAGAAAAAGTAATGCTGAAAGTGTATCAATGCCTGCTCCACAGTTTCATGTTTATAGTGCATTGAAGGTACGAACGCATCTTCAAGGGTCTCTGAATGGCGGTAGTGGTATTGCAGGAACGATATAAAGTATAAAAGGTCTGTTGTATTGAAGGTGCGGTGTGCGAAATGGAGGAAGCGTTTAAGATCTGTTTCTTTGTGGCGTAGGATAAATTCGTGAGGGTGGTTATCCATCAGGGACATCAGTTTGCGGCTGTTGTTGATGATTGTGGTGCGGTTGCCCCATGCGAGTATAGCGGCAAAGAGGCCTGCTATCTCGATGTCTTGTTTTTTGGTAAATAAATGCGGGACAGAAACGGGGTCTTTCTCGATAAAAGACGGCTGGTTGTATAGTGCAACCTTTTTATCGAGATAGTTTTTTAGTTGGCCTTTGTCCTGCATTGCTATGTTAGCTTGGGTTCATCCTGTTGAATGCATTGTTCAGGCCCTCACGGCTTGCATTAGCCATGGCCTCGCTAAATTGGTAAGTGAGTTCGGTTTTTCCTTCTTTCATTTGTTGGAAGACTGAATCTATAAAGCCACTAACGGGAGGTGCGAAATCGTGCAGGCCTTTGCCGCCCAGGTCGGTATTGAGGGCAGGTGGTATCATTTCTATTACTTCGATGTTTTTTTCTTTCAGCAAGTAGCGCAGCGACAGCGTGAATGAATGAAAGAATGCCTTGGTGGCTGAGTATACAGGTGTCTTTGCCAGTGGCGCAAAAGAGAGGCCCGAAGTAACGTTGATAACAGTATGGAGGGCAGGCAGAGCAAGCAACAAATGAGTAAGATGAAGGGGCGCAATGATATTGGTGGTGACCTCCTGCTGTGTGCGGGCGTAGAAATCTTCATCTGTTACCTGCATCCACTGCTGTACTCCGGCATTGTTGACCAGTACATTGAGGTCGGGGTGATTGGTGGCTATCCAGTTGTGGAGTTCGATGCGGCTAGCTTCAACTGATAGGTCGCATACTTTTGTAATTACACCCGGAAGCCTTGAGGCAACTTCGTTTAAGACAGCTTCACGCCTGCCGCAGATGATAACAGTATTGCCTTCCTGAACGAACCTTTCGGTGAGGCCGAGGCCGATACCGCTGGCTCCGCCGGTTATGAGTATTTTGTTGCCGGATAGTTTCATTTTAATTGTTTTTTGGATTGTGCTGTAAGATCGGTTAAATAATTTTAAACGTGCCTGATGTGAAGTAAAATCTGAGCTGATAATTCATTAGAATACTTCACCGACGTTGATAAACAAACCCTGTGAACCACCTAGCCCAAAACCGTAGTCGATAGCTACATTGGTGCGGGAGAATTTATTGAACTTAAGCCTGATGCCACCGCCATAGCCGGGAGCAATGGTCTCGAATCTTTTTGATGCCTGCTCTGTAAAAGACTGGGCATTGGCGAAGACTACTGCTCCAAAAATGCCGCGGCGGCTGAGGTTAATGCGGTATTCCCCTTCCAGGTACACCATATCATCGCCGCGGTAGCGGCCGGGAATGTAACCTCTGCCGGTGTTGCTATAAGGGTCACCACCGGTATTGGGCAGCATGAGGTAGGGTGTTTTACCGCTGATGGATACCCAGTCGTAGTTCCAGAAGGCAAGTATATTCTTTGTGCCGGCAGGAAAGTTGATGTACTTACGGAGGTCTACAGTAAGTGACCGCCACGTGGCGGTATTGCCAAAAATGGTCAGGTTGGGCCTATAAACAACGTTAACAAAATTACCCTTGTGTGCGTTGATGGGATTGTCGCGGTTGTCGTATAAGAAATTGAAGGTGAAGCCTGATGCGAATTCAGTGGCATCATAGCCATAATTTTCAAAATCGGTGACGATATTGGCAGGCGGGTTCAGTTCTTTAATGTCCCAGAAATAATCGAGGTTGTATCCGAGGCCCAGGTACATATCTTTACGCAGTTTCCGCAGTACTGCCTGGTGTATGTGTATGGCTGAATAGTTTACCAGATAGCCATCAGAAAGAGCGGTGTGCCCCCCCAGGCCGAAAGTAACAGAAGGGAAGTACAGGTAGCGCCAGTCAATCACTATATTGTATTTGTCTTTACGGGTCCAGAAGCTGCCCAGAAAAGGGAAAATGACCTGAGTGCGGCTGGTATAAGTAATGCTCGTAAGCATTGTGGAAGGATTGGCTGATGTATCAGTGTAAAAAGAGGCATTGCCGCCTACAATACCGGCAAAGTCTGTTTGCAGCGTGTAGCCTGCAGCCGGCACAACCGAGACCCTTAGTTTTCTTGATTTCACTTCTCCGGTCATCATCCTCCTGCCTGTGTGCGGGTGTATGATATTGCGGGCAACGTCAACAATGTCATTTTCATTATTTATTTTTGAAGCTATAATTACATCCGCACGGCCGGTGGTATCTGTAATAGGAATGGGAATCCCAGCTGAGCCGACCTGAGCTGTTGCAGAACAACAATGCATCAAAAAAAGAATAAAAAATATTTTGAACCTTATTACTCCCAACCAGAGACCTGTTTTAAACTGCAATTAAAATAATTGTACCAACTACTGCCCAATGGCACTTTTCCTCATTTGACCTAGTGCCAACACAAAGGTTAATACATTAGGCTTAATATTATACCAAAGGTTTGCCGGCAAACAAAAACCCCTGCGGGCTGCAGGGGTTTTGAACGAAAAGATGAAAGCCTACCTGCCACCATTGCTGATGAAGTCATTCAGCTCAGTTTTGCTGGCATCGAATGTGAAAATATTACCCACTTTGAAATAGTTATTCCGGTCGGTGGTCTTGTTGTACGCGAATTTTGCGAATTTCAGTTTGGTCTCTTCAAACCCGAATAACTGGCAAATCTGAATCACCTGATCGGTAGAGAAACAGTTGGAGGCAAGTATGCCCTGAGCTGTTGAGAGTTTTGTGTCGTCAAAGCTGGCATTTTTTACAGTTTCTTTTGCTGATTTGAAGCTTCCCAAATCCATAGGGTAATTGCAGCCATTGCCGGAAGCCGGCTGAGTGGAATAATCACCCCCGGATGTTGTGCTGGTATAGCTGGAGGTTGTAGTGGTAGTGGTGGTCTGGATAACTCTTGCGTTAGGGTCGTTAGCGTTCACATTTACGTTTACTCCGCCCATGCTCACGCCTATCGACACACCGCCATCGCCGGGGTTGGTTCCGGTTTGCGTAACTGTAGTCTGGGTTATCGTTGTGGTTTGATCGGGCTGGCCGTAGTGTACGACATAAACATCTGCAGGTGGTGTGTAATTAGGCTGTACAGGCTGGGCTGAGAAATAACGGAGTTTCATTTCACCGTCTTTCTTTTTGATTTTATATACAATATCAGCAGGTGCATTGGTACCCGGATCAGTTACCGAAATGCTTTTAGAAATTGGTGCTTTTGCCTTGTCTTCAAAAACGATTCTGGCTGAGTAGAACTGCTGTGTTAATCCATCCATTCTCAGATTTGCCTGGGGGTTGTTGTTCTGTTGAGCACCGTTGAGATAAAGTACGAACTTGTCGCCGTCTTCAGAGAAGATAGTGAGGCTGGAGCCCTGCGCCAGTGCAAAAAGAGGCAAAAATGCCAAAAACAATAAAGAATAGAATTTTTGTTTCATAAATATTTGTATTATACGAGCAAAAATAATAAATTTAATTTGCAAAAATTCCTGCATTTACCGGAACCTTCTCTATTAGTTACAAATTATTGTTAATAGTAAATACGGTACACCATGCTTGAGGTGAACTTTGGTCCGTTTCCGGTATTAACCACCGAAAGACTGGTATTAAGAAGGATTACAAAAAATGATGTGCAGGAACTGTTCATGATGCGCTCAGATGAAGAGATCATGCGGTATATATGCAAGCCGAAACCCCAAAGCCCGGAGGATGTGCTGCCGCTTGTGGACAAAATTGACAGCCTGATCAGCAACAATGAAGGTATTGCCTGGGCTATGACGCTGAAAGGGGATAGCAGGATGATGGGGCACATAAGCATACATGTGATTATTAAAGAACACCACAGGGCAGAGGTGGGGTATATGATGCCAAAAGAATATCATGGAAAGGGGTTAATGGATGAGGCGCTGAAAGCGGTGCTGGATTATGGGTTTGAAAGTTTGCAGCTGCACTCATTTGAAGCCAATGTAAGCCCTGAAAACACACGGTCGAGGAAACTGCTGGAGAAGAACAATTTTAAAGAGGAAGCCCATTTTAAAGAGAATTTTTATTGGGAGGGTGAGTTTCTGGATTCTGTTATTTACTCGTTGCTACGCCCGGCATAAAAAATTTTTACCTTAATTTTACAGTATGCGCTTTACCGATCTTGACCTGAACAAAACTTATACTTATGCCGATTACTTCAAATGGAAATTTGAGGAGCGGGTGGAATTGATTAAAGGGAAGGTGTTTAGAATGAGCCCAGCACCTAACCGGGTACACCAAAAACTTTCAGGTAAAATTTATCTACAGTTGGGTCGACGTCTTGAGGGGAGCCAATGCGAGGTGTATTCTGCTCCTTTTGATGTACGCATACCACGTAAATCAATAAATGACAAAGAGATTATAACAGTCTTGCAACCGGATGTTTGTGTTATTTGTGATGCTACCAAGCTTGATAAACGAGGCTGTATAGGGGCGCCGGATATTGTTGTTGAAATATTGAGCCCTGGCAATAACGCAAAGGAAATGAAAAATAAATACGAGGTGTATGAGGAGGCGGGAGTTAAAGAGTATTGGGTAGTAAGCCCACAAGATCAGTGGATGCAGATACATACTTTGACCGGCAATAAGTTTGTTGCGTCTCCGTATCTGGTTGCAGGCGATACAGCTACTTCGTCGGTGTTGGATGGTTTTTCTTTAGACCTTACAGAATTATTCAAAGGGATTGAGCCGGAAGAATAATAGTAATATTAACCATTGAGTTTTTCCCATTCCTTTCTGGTTATTCTGTACATTTCATATTTAGTGCCCCTAAAATCAGCGTCAGGATTAGGCAGGTGCATGCCGTTTCTTAATGCTACTTTTTTCGAAGCCTCATTCTCTGGGTGGATGATGGATACTATAGAATCAAGTGGGTACTGCTCAAAGCCGTAATTGCGGAACAACTGAGCTGCTTCAGTGGCATAGCCATGCCCCAATACCGGGGTATCAGATGATAGCCTACCTCTGTTTCGGGTATGCTGTTTACATCCTGTATAAACAAACCGCACTGCCCTATAAATGCGCCCGTCTCTCTACAGATGAGTGCCTGCAGGCCACCTCTGCCAACAGCATAACGTTTCAGGGTTGCCTCAATAACAAACTGAGCCATTTGTTCAGGTGTTTTGTCAGGCAATGCAGTAAAGGCAGTGGCGATTGGGTCGGCACAGTATTCTGTCCAAACAGCCACGTCATCTAGTGTTACAAAGCGGGTGGTGAGGCGAGGGGACTGGAGGTTGTCGGTGTAGTGCATCAAGAGCTGATCAGGCATAAAAGAGGGCTTCTGAACTTGTTTATTTGTTATTCATGTAACAGTCTGTTTATTACTTCAGGTTCATCCTTTTTTTAAATTCCGGCCGCAGCATTTCTCCCAATTCAGTGTAAGGCAAGTATAGTGAAATATCGCCCATGGCATAGCAGGCTATCTCGTAAGGGCCGTAATGAAAGGTGATGCCGCAGTCGGAGATCATAATGCTGCCGGTGACGGGTATGGTATCTACAGATAAGGTAAGGCTAAGTGTGTCGGTGGGTTTGAGCTTGAACGACTTACGTGCGGCGCCTTCAAGCAGGCTGCTGAGCTTGGGAGTGTCTACTGCAAGTACATCCTGCAAGTGCCAGGTTTTTTTCTCTTTCACATCCACACAAATACAGCGGCTGCCGTTGATGCCGTGTGCACCGCCGCAGTAGTAGTAGGTGCTGAAATAAAAACCCACAAAACCCCTGCTGTTGTATACACAGGTATTGTGCATATCATAAAACCAGTTCCAGGATTCGCCTTCAAAAGTATCGTTTGCATTAACCATTTCAGTGATTCCATTTTTGTGGTCTGCAAACATGCTCTGGTTGCTTTGTTTCAGATAGCTGTTCAGCGTACCGGCTCCGATAGTGTCTCCGCCCAGCTCATGCAATAAAGTACGGGTTATGAATTCTGCATCCTGCCTGCCGACGGAGGCTGCAGGAGACAACATTGTTTGCTCGCTCAGTATCTTGTATGTAGCCCGCTTGCCATTGGCAGAGGCCGAATCTTTCAGTGCCAGTACATCAAAGCTATAGGCATCGTCATAGTTTTCCTGCAGGTCAATCGTTTCTGTATGGCTACCGTCGGCACTGGACCACATTCCTTTGATGGTTTTCTCATCAATAGCAACCGACCAATGCGGATGTTTTGCATTTTCATCAATATACCTTTCGGTTTCTACGAATTCCGTGAGGTGTATCATGTTGTCAACCAGGCTGTCTGGTGTGAGTGTGATGATCTGGCTTTTGCCACTGTAGTAACAGCTGCCTGCGGCAGCGGGAATCTCACTGCCGCTGTCTTTGTAGTAAATCATGTTTACCACCACATCCTGGCCGGCAATTTTGCCTGTGTAGCGCTTGTAGCAATGGCTGGCCGGGCAAGTGTAGATTGAGGAAGGTTTTTGATTGCTGCTGCAGGAATACAGCACACTGCTAATCAGTATTATGGAAATCAGTAGGAACAACCTGGCCATAGAGTAAAGGTATTATTTTGATCACAAAAAAACCATCACTGTGCGGTGATGGTTTTTTGCATCAATACGGGACAATGGCTATTACTAGCTGCAACCAGTGGTGGTGCCACAGTTAGGGCACATATAGCATGTGCCGTTTCTGAGGGTGATGTTGCCACAGTTGCGGCACACAGGTGCATCCGCACTGGTACCCATCATCTTTTTGATGTCAGCTGTATTCTGTGCGCTAACGCCAACAGCAGTTGGTGCCAGCGATGGTTTTGGTTTCTGAGCCTGCGGTGCTGCCTGATTCTGCGGAGCTGTAACCCGCACCTGCGATAGTTCCTGCTGGAGCTGCTCCATTTCCTGTTGGTGTGTTTTTCTGGTCGGATCAGGTACGTGTACCAAGTCGTCACGGTCCAGGTATTCGTATGCCAGCAGCCTGAATACATAATCGAGTACAGATGTTGCAGTTTTGATGTTCGGGTGGTCAACAATGCCTGCCGGTTCGAACCTGGAGAAGATAAATTTATCTACATACTCTTCCAGAGGCACGCCGTACTGCAGGCCAATGGAGATGGCAATTGCAAAGCTGTTGAGCATGCTCCTCATGGTTGCGCCTTCCTTAGCCATGTCTATGAATATTTCGCCCAAAGTACCATCGCTGTACTCACCAGTGCGTAGGAACATTGCCTGGCCGCCTACCTTGCCCTTGATGGTGTAACCGCGGCGTTTGGCCGGCAGCTGCTTGCGCTCCACGATATTGCTCAGTGCGCGTTTCAACTGGGTATCAGGGCTTGCCTGCATGCGCCTGTTTACTTCTTCCAGCAGTTCGTTCACAGTGAGGATGCTCATGTCTACAATCTGGCTTACTTCAGCAGCAGGTGCTTCGTCTTTGGTTTCTTTCTTTTCCTTCTTATCACTCTTGTTGCTTAGTGGCTGGCTCAGTTTTGAACCATCACGGTATAGCGCACACGCCTTGAGGCCCAGCTGCCAGCTAAGGTAGTAGCAGTCCTTAATCTCATCAACAGTAGCCTCGTTTGGCAGATTGATTGTTTTAGAGATAGCACCACTGATAAAAGGCTGCACGGCACCCATCATGCGGATGTGGCCATGTGCATGTATATAGCGTTCGCCTTTCTTGCCGCACTTATTGGCGCAGTCAAAAACAGCCAGGTGCTCTTCTTTGAGGAATGGTGCGCCTTCAACGGTCATTGTACCACATACGTAGTCGTTAGCCGCATCTATCTCAGCATCAGAGAAGCCTAACGCTTCGAGGAGGTTAAAGTCGGGTGCGAAATACTGCTCAGGGGTGAAGCCAATGCGCTTCAGGCATTCCTCACCGAGGTTGTAATGGTTGAATACAAATCCGATTTCAAATGCACTCTCAACCGAACTGTCGAGTTTCTTCAGTTCATCGGAGATAAATCCTTTTTCGCTGAGGCTTTGGTGATTGATAAACGGAGCGCCGGCAAATGTGCCATGGCCTTTAGCAAACTTTACGATGGCATCAGCCTGGTCAGTTGTGTACCCCAGTTTCTTCAGCGCTGCAGGTATAGACTGGTTGATGATTTTGAAATAACCACCACCAGACAGTTTTTTGAACTTCACCAGGGCAAAATCGGGTTCAACACCGGTAGTATCGCAATCCATTACCAGGCCGATAGTGCCGGTAGGCGCAATAACGGTTGCCTGCGCATTGCGGTAGCCGTGTTTTTCGCCCATTTGCACAGCATCATCCCATGCTTTGGTAGCTGCTTTCAGCAGGTAGTCGGGGCAGTATTTTGCGTTGATGCCCATTGGTTTGATCTCAATACCTTCGAAGGCTTCAGCCGCATCATAGGCTGCCGCGCGGTGATTGCGCATCACGCGGAGCATGTGTTTTTTATTCTCTTTATATTTAGGGAATGCGCCAAGGCTGGCTGCCATTTCAGCCGATGTTTTGTAGGCGATACCGTTCATGATAGCGGTGATAGCACCTGCTATAGCCCTTGATTCTTCACTGTCGTATGGTATGCCGCTTACCATAAGCATAGAGCCCAGGTTTGCATATCCCAGCCCCAGGGTGCGGTAGTCGTAACTGAGCTGTGCCACTTCAGGAGAAGGGAACTGAGCCATCAATACAGATATTTCCAGTACTACTGTCCACAGGCGGGTCATGTATTCAAAACCTTCCACATCGAACTTTGATGTTTCTTCGTCGAAGAAACGGCGGAGATTCAATGAAGCCAGGTTACATGCTGTGTTGTCTATGAACATGTATTCAGAGCAGGGGTTTGAAGCCCTGATAGCACCGCCCTCGGGGCAGGTATGCCATTCGTTGATAGTAGTATCATACTGAGTGCCCGGATCTGCACAGCGCCACGCAGCATAAGAAATCTTTTCCCAGAGTTCTTTTGCAGGTACTGATTTCATAACCTTACCTGTGCTGCGTGCGGTCATTTCCCAGTCAGCGCCATTGTCGAGCGCATGGAAAAATGAATTGGGTATACGCACAGAGTTGTTTGAATTCTGGCCGGATACTGTTTTATAAGCTTCGCCTTCATAATCAGACGGATAGCCCGCTGCAATAAGTGCTGCCACTTTCTTTTCTTCTTCAACTTTCCAGTCAATGAAATCCATTACTTCCGGATGGTCAAGGTCGAGGCACACCATTTTAGCTGCCCTGCGGGTAGTGCCACCGCTCTTGATAGCACCTGCTGCACGGTCTCCTATTTTCAGGAAACTCATGAGGCCGCTGGAAGTGCCGCCGCCACTCAGTTTTTCTCCTTCTGCACGGATATTAGAATAGTTGGTCCCCACGCCCGATCCGTATTTGAATATACGTGCTTCGCGCACCCACAGGTCCATGATGCCGCCCTCGTTAACCAGGTCATCATCTACACTGAGGATAAAACAGGCGTGCGGCTGCGGGCGCTCATAAGCATTTTTAGAGCGCTCCAGGTTGCCTGTTTTAGGGTCTACATAATAATGCCCCTGTGCTTTGCCATCAATACCATAACTGCTGTACAGGCCGGTATTGAACCACTGAGGGGAGTTAGGTGCACAGCTTTGGTGCATGATGCTGTAAGTAAGTTCTTCGTAGAACACCTGTGCATCTTTTTTAGAAGCGAAGTAACCATATTCTTCGCCCCACTGGCGCCAGCAGTCAGCAAGGCGGTGAGCAACCTGTTTAATAGATGTTTCCCTGCCCAATGAGCCATCCGGCTGAGGAACACCTGCTTTACGGAAATATTTCTGTGCTAAGATATCCGTTGCTATCTGCGACCAGTGTTTCGGAACTTCCACATTGGTCATTTCAAACACCTTTTCGCCGCTTGGATTGCGGATAACAGAAGTACGATAATCGTACTCGAACATATCGTATGGGCTCACTCCATCGCGTGTGTAATGGCGGTCGAAAGAAAGACCTTTTTGTTTGGTTGTGGCGCTCATTGTAACTATTATTTTAGAGTTAATTATTTGTTGAGTATTCGTCGGATTTTTCTGACGGGGGACAGCTAAATTATTCAAAACCCGATGCCTTAAAAGAGAAAGAAACTAACACCCCTGTGGATAACCTTTGAAGTGCAAGCGGGTAAAGACAAATTAATTTTACAATAATATAAATGATGAATTTGCCTCAGGTTTGTAACTTAAAGTTAGTGCATTTTAGGGCTGATTCCAAATAAAAAAGCAGGGAATATGGCACTAAATGGTGTACAAACCTGGCTTCCTGTAAGTTTACAAAGGGCCGGACGAGGATATTTTGATTGCTGAACTCATGTTTTTAACTTTTTCGAGTATTTTTACTCAAAATTTTTAAGCAAATGAATATTCCTGCTGAATTAAAATACACTAAGGATCACGAATGGATCAGGATTGATGGAAATACAGCTACCATTGGTATTACAGACTTTGCACAGCACGAACTGGGCGATATTGTGTTTGTAGATGTGCCCTCTATAGGCAAGAAGTTAAAACAACACGATATTTTTGGTACGGTAGAAGCTGTTAAAACTGTGTCTGACCTGTACCTGCCTGTTAGCGGTACTGTTACAGAACTGAATGCTGACCTGGAGGCTCATCCGGAATCAGTAAATAAAGATGCTTATGGTGCAGGCTGGATGATCAAAATGACCATTGAAAATATGGACGAGGTTGCAGGCCTTCTGGATGCAGCAGGTTATAATGCTTTAATAGGATAATGATCCTTCGGATATTCAGTCCGGATTCATTTTATACAAAACGAGCAAGGTTTGCAGCAATACTGTGGACCTTGCTCATTTTATTTGCCTGTTTCACTCCATCGGCTGATATACCGCGGGTAGACATACCCCTCATTGACAAGTGGACACACGTTGTATTGTTTGGGGTATTCAGTTTTTTATGGCTCTGTGCCCGGCCAGTGCTTACATCTAAACGAGTAATCAGCCTGCTGATTATTTCAGTATCATTTGGCGCAGTAATAGAGCTGCTGCAGGGGTTGCTTACGTTTCTGGGCAGGAGTATGGAGTTCTGGGATGCAGTTGCTGATGCAATTGGCGGTGTTACAGGTATTGCAGTGTTCATTATCCCCGCAATACTGCTCAAAAACAGGTTCAGGCAACTATAAAGCTTACTGGATTTTTACAGTGCCGCCTTCGTACCTGGACAGCAAAATATGCTGATTACCGTTGTATAGTATTCCGCCATCCTTATCTCTGAGCTGCACCACCTCAAATTTCGTAAAAGGTGCTGCGGAATTATCACTGTATCCCGAATTGAACATGGTGCCGTATGCCTTCAGCAGGCTGGCGTACCACATGGTGGTTTCGAAACCATAATAGACAGATTCAGAAGGCTTGCTGCCATACAGTTTTTTATAAGCATTGGCCAGGAATTTTGCTGCCGGATTGTTCATGTCTATGTACAGTGATGTAGTCACGTTCACACTCAGATTGGGGAATACATCTTCTTTACGCAGATTATTGAGAGCCGACCACGACGGCATGCCATACACTTCGAACTGCACTGCACTGAAATTTCTGGAAATAGTTTTCAGCAGCGAATCGGCAAATGCACGGTCAAGTACAGGTACAACAACAATGTTTGGTTTGGTGGTGTCGAAAATAGAAAGCAGCTCTTGCCTGGAAGGTAGTGAAGCACACTGCAATGGAGCATAATTTACTTTTTTGCTACCAGTTATGTATCTGTAGGCAGCTTCGTCGGCCTCTGAAGTTGTGCGGTAAATAAGGGGCACTTTCATGCCGGGAAACCTGTTGGCAACATCTGCAGCTATCTTCTGGCAATGGCTTCTGAGCGAAGGTTGCAGCAGGGTAAAGTATTTGTTGTTGGTAACACCGGCATCAGATGGAGATAGCGCTGATACGAAATTGACTTTGTGTGCCTTTGCAAAATCTGCTATTCGAGGGATATCGGCTGTCTGAACCGCACCAATAATCAGGTCGGCAGAATCGAACACATGCTTAAAAAACAGAGAATCGAGTGATTCGGCAGATGAGGTAATGTCATGCACAAAGAGGTCTATATCGAAACCCGCCCTTTTGAGGCTGTCTGCTGCTATGCTGACGCCCTCATAAAACGATATGCCGGGAACTGCTTTGTCGGGTACTTTGTTTTTGAATGTAACCGATTTCTTTTGCACCAGTTCATCGAGATACAACGAAGCAAGTATGTGTACCTGATACTTTGATTTGAAAACAGTAGCAGGGTATTTGAAAGGCTTGTTTTCTTTTATGCCTTCACTTTCGTTTTTACGTTTGTTCTTTTCCGCTGCTTTTTCCTGACGGATCTGCTCACGGCGTTCTTTTCTCTGCTTCTTGCGTTCCAGCCGTTTTTTCTTTTTTTCGTCCCTGGATATTTTCTTATCCTGGTAATCATTATCATCCTCAGTTGCTGAGCTGGCCTGCTCTGGCTTCACAGCATGTTTTTTTGCCTTCTTCTTTTTCGGATTGGCTGCATGCGCGGCATCTGTAATGCCACAGGCAAATAAAGCCAGTAAAAATGCTATGATGATCTTTCTGTTCATAGAAGTTCTATCAAACTTACGGACTTAGTGTGGATTTTTTATAATGTTCTTGTCAATTATCGGACAGAAATTTATCATTTTTGGAGGCAACGGGTATATGCTACTCATATTTGATTGTGGTTTAATCCGATTGGCGGGCCATGCCGTCCGATTATTTTCGTATTCAGTAACTTGCACTATGCTTTTCAACAAAATAACACCAGCGCATGCCGCGTACTTCGCCAGTGTGTTGGGTGAAAAATATGTGCTGGCTGATGAGGAAAACCTGGACAGGTGTGCAAGCGACGAAACAGAAGACCTGCACTACCTGCCTGAACTGGTACTGCAGCCGGGAACCACGGCAGAAGTGAGTGCAGTTATGCGCTATTGCTATGAGCACAACCTGCCGGTTACGCCCAGAGGCGCGGGTACAGGCCTCAGCGGAGGTGCACTGCCGGTATCGGGAGGCGTGGTGCTGGATATGAAGCG
>OMJB01000011.1 GCA_900299255.1 Sphingobacteriales bacterium | reverse complement strand
GCTGCGTGATCTGGATATCATACAGGAAATGGCAAAGATGAACCTGATCAGGGTATTTACTTCCATTACATCGCTGGATGAGGGCCTGCGCAAAGTGATGGAACCCCGTACCGCATCTTACCGCAGCAGGCTGAAGGTACTGGAGGCGCTGAGCAGTGCCGGAGTACCAACAGGCATTATGAACGCACCGCTCATACCCGGACTGAACGATATGCACATGCATGACGTGCTGAAGGCAGCAAGCGAATGCGGCGCCCAATGGGCTAACTATACCGTAGTACGCCTGAACGGCGCAGTGGGCGGTATTTTCAAATACTGGCTGCATAAGAGTTTTCCCGATAGGGCGGACAAGGTGTGGCGCCAGATAGCCGAGTGCCATGACGGCAATGTACATGACGGCCGCTGGGGTAACCGGATTGTGGGCGACGGTAAGTTTGCAGAACTGATCAAAACCCAGTTCGATATTTACTGTAAGAAATATCACCTCAACGAGACAAAACCCGAGCTGAATACGGCTGATTTCAGGAGGCTGAAAAACAAACAAATGAGTTTGTTTTGAGTGGGTTGTTGGAGGAGATGCCAGCCGCGGAAATGGCTAAAAAAGTGAAATCTGAATTTTGTCAGTTTATTTCTCCCTATTACTTTTTACTTTTGAAGCCATATGCAGTTTCATCCTAAACTGGCTTTTGAGCCATTATCCGTGCAGCATGATTATCAGTCGGTTGAGTTGAAAAAACTGCTGGTGTACCTGAAGCAACATTCGCCGTTTTACAAGCGGTTGTTTGAGCAGCACCATATAGATATACGCAACATTCACTCGCTAGCCGACCTGAAATTTATTCCCACTACCAGCAAAAGCGATATGCAGGAGCATAACTGGGATTTTCTGTGCGTGCCAGATGCTGAAATCAAGGAATACACATCAACCAGTGGCACGCTGGGCAAGCCGGTAACTATTGCATTGACAGAAAACGACCTGCGCAGGCTGGCTCAGAACGAGCATCAATCGTTTTTGTGTGCTGACGGAGCGCCTACGGATATTTACCAGCTAATGCTCACGCTCGACAGGCAGTTTATGGCGGGTATGGCGTATTATATGGGCATCAGGCAACTGGGGGCGGCACTGGTTAGGAGCGGCCCGGGGCTTCCGTCGCTACAGTGGGATATTATCAGCCGCCTGCAGGCAAACAGCATAGTAAGTGTGCCATCGTTTATACTTAAACTGATAGAGTGGGCGCATGAACATAAGATAGACCTGAAGCATGCACCTGTGCAAAAGGCCATATGTATTGGCGAGAGCCTGCGCAATGGTGATTTTGAACTGAATGCCCTGGGGCAGAAAATTCAGGAAGCATGGCCTATTAAACTGTACTCCACCTATGCATCAACCGAGATGCAGACAGCCTTTACGGAGTGTGGTGCGGGCATGGGCGGGCATGAGCAGCCTGACCTGGTGCTGCTGGAGGTGCTGAATGAACATGGTGATGCACTTAAAGCCGGAGAATACGGAGAGGTAGTGATAACTACACTGGGTGTGGAAGGTATGCCGCTGCTGCGCTACCGCACGGGCGATATCTGCGCCTACTACGATACAGTGTGTAGTTGTGGCAGGAAATCGAGAAGGCTGAGCCCTGTAATAGGGCGCAGGCAGCAGATGATCAAGTACAAGGGTACAACCATATACCCGCCGGCGATTTTTGACATACTCAATAATATACCATTTGTGAAAGAGTATGTTGTGGAGGTGTTTACAAACGAACTGATGCTGGATGAGCTGAGGCTGCACCTAAATACATCGCTTACGGTAGACGAATGCGAGGTGAAGATTCGCCCGGCGCTGCAGTCTGGCCTGAGAGTGGTGCCGCTGCTGCAGTTTCATACAGCATCGGCCATACAGCAGATGCAGTTTCCGGCAGGTAGCAGAAAACAGGTGAAATTTATAGATAACCGTATACAGTAGCGTAGCTATCCCGGGCGCTATTAGTTCGTATTTTTTTGCTATTTTCACCGTTCCAAGATTCACATATGCACGCATTGATTGAGATTTATCACAACCTTACCGATCCTGTATGGATTGAAAACCATTACGGCCTTTACCTTGTACTTTTTATCATTTTTGCAGAAACTGGTCTGTTTGTAGGTTTTTTTCTTCCCGGCGATTCGCTGCTGTTTGTGAGCGGTATGATGATTTCAGGTGCTCATGCTCCATTTGAAAATTCGTTTATGAACCTGCTGTACTGGATAGTGTTGCTGACCATAGGTGGCGTACTGGGCAATATAGTTGGGTATTGGTTTGGCAACAAATCGGGGCATATGCTTATGAAGCGACCGGATTCGTTCCTGTTTAAGAAAAAGCACCTGATGCAGGCGCACGACTTCTATGAGAAAAAAGGAGGCATCGCCATTCTGTTAGCACGCTTTTTGCCTATTGTCCGCACTTTTGCGCCTATTGTAGGTGGTATGGTGGATATGAACTACAAGAAGTTTATTATGTATAATATAATAGGTTGTGTGCTTTGGGTGTCGAGCATGACAGCCATAGGCTATATACTTGGTGAGAACAAATGGGTAAAGGAGAACCTGGATATTATAGTGATTCTTACCATTGTTATTACCACAGCGCCAGTGCTGATTAAAATGATATTTGGCAAGAACAAGGCGGCGGAAAATCCCTGATTACCGGGGCTGTGGTGGTAAGCGGGGCAGTGTAGCAGTAATTGCCCTGCCTGTGCTGAAAGTAGACTAAAGTAACAAGTATTACCTTACAGGCCTCATATGAAGCAGAACCAGAACATAGGCATTTTCAGCATACCGGTATTGGTGGCGGCACTGGGTTACTTTGTAGATATTTACGACCTGCTGCTGTTTTCATTCATCAGAATAGCCAGCCTCAAAAGTTTTGGTTTCACTCATGATCAGTCGGCTCATATAGGGCTCAGTATTATATCTTATCAGATGGCCGGACTGATGATAGGCGGCATACTCTGGGGTGTGCTGGGTGATAAGAAGGGGAGGATGAGTGTGTTGTTTGGCTCCATCATCATGTATTCTCTGGCCAATATTGCGAATGGTTTTGTACACGATGTGACGCAGTATTCTGTTTGCAGATTCATTGCCGGCATTGGCCTAGCCGGCGAGCTGGGTGCGGGAATCACGCTTGTATGTGAACTGATACCCAAAGAAAAGCGTGGCTTTGCTACCTCGTTTATAGCAGGTGTTGGGCTCACAGGAGCCATTCTGGCCTACTTTATCTCAAAAGAATTCGATTGGCGAATTTGCTACTTTATAGGTGGGGGGCTGGGATTGCTGCTGCTGTACCTAAGGGTAAGCGTGTTTGAGTCGGGTATGTTTGAAATGGAGAAAAAAGAAAAGATACAGCACGGCAATTTCTTCATGTTTTTCAATAATTACGACCGGTTTAAGCGGTATATGCTGGGCATTATGCTGGGCCTGCCTATCTGGTATGTACTGGGCATACTGGTGCAATTATCGGATAAATTCGGAAAGCAGTTTGGGATTAAAGAAGAAATAGCGCCGGGTAAGGTGATGGTATTTATGTATGTGGCTATTTCCATTGCTGATTTCCTTTCTGGCATACTGAGCCAGTTGCTGAAAAGCAGGAAGAAGGCCTTGTATGTCTATTACCTGATCATGATAACAGGCGTGGTACTTTACTTTTTTCAGTACAACGGCAGTGCCAACGGGATGATTATCATATGTATGATCATAGGTTTTGGTACGGGGTTCTGGGCGCTCTTTGTAACTATAGCGGCAGAGCAATTTGGTACCAACCTGCGAGCTACGGCCACCACTACCACGCCCAATATGGTTAGAGGGTCGCTGGTGGTCATTGCCTTTTTGTTTGAGCACCTGCAGCGTCACACCAGCTTTATTATGTCGGGCGCCATTACCGGCGCTGTAGTAATGTCATTAGGGTGTTTTGCGCTGGTTGTGCTGAAGGAGACATACGGAAAGGACCTTAATTTCTTAGAACACTAGCCAATATTGCAACCCGGAAATATAAAAAAAACAATCGACGTGACGCAACAACACAAAACAGTAGGTATAATAAGTATTCCGGTAATAGTAGCGGCACTTGGCTATTTTGTAGATATCTATGACCTTTTGTTGTTTGGCATGATCCGTAACTCCAGCCTGCAGAGCCTGGGGCTGAAATGGGAAGATGCCGTAAGCGTAGGGCTGGATATAATGAGTATCCAGATGTGGGGGTTGCTACTGGGTGGCATAGTTTGGGGTGTAATGGGTGACAAAAAAGGCAGGCTAAGCGTACTTTTCGGATCTATAATCCTTTATTCACTAGCCAATATAGCCAATGGGTTTGTGCATACCATTCCGCAGTACAAACTGTGCAGGTTCATAGCTGGTATAGGGCTGGCCGGAGAGCTGGGTGCAGGGATTACACTTGTAAGCGAGCTTGTGCGAAAAGAAGTACGGGGTATTGCCACCTCGCTTGTGGCAGGCGTAGGGCTTACAGGTGCAATTGCAGCCTATTTTGTTTCTCAGCAGTTTGACTGGAGGATGTGTTATTTTATTGGCGGTGGGTTGGGGCTCATGCTGCTGGTATTGCGTATCAGTGTGTTTGAATCAGGCATGTATCACGGCCTGAAGGATAAAAACCTGCAGCAGGGTAATTTTTTTATGTTCTTCACCAACGCGACCAGGTTCAAAAAGTACCTGCTGGCTATACTTATAGGTCTGCCTACGTGGTATTGTATTGGTTTGCTGATACAGGTATCTGATAAGTTTGGCAAGGAACTCAAAATAAGTGAAGCGATTATTCCGGGCAAAGCAGTTATGTTTGCCTACATAGCCATATCGGCGGCAGATGTGCTGATAGGAATGGTTAGCCAGGTGTTGAAGAGCAGAAAAAAAGCATTGTATATTTTCTACATGATCACGATTGGTGGTATTGTCCTGTACTTTAACCAGCGGGGAGGGTCAGCTACGGGTATGTATGCTATCTGCGCCATTTTGGGTTTTGGTACGGGGTTCTGGGCACTGTTTGTGACAATGGCTGCAGAGCATTTTGGTACCAACATGAGGGCTACTGCTGCCACCACAGTACCCAATATGGTGCGTGGGTCGCTACCACTCATCATTTACCTGTTTAAATTTCTGACACCCGGATTTGGTGTGGTGCAGGCCGGGGCTATTACCGGTACTATAGTAATGGTTATCAGTTCAATAGCGGTGTTCCTGACAGAAGAAACCTTTGGCAAGGACCTTAATTTCTTTGAAGAGTAAGGTTAAGGTCTATCACCTTTTGCAGATTCGTTAGTCAGCAGATTTCTTAATCGTTCCGTCATTTCGGCAATTTTTCGGATATCGTAGTTGAAACAAACCATGCCAGTCTTTGCCTGCGCAATGTTGATTACCTTATTGTCTCTGACGGTCGTTATTCTGTAGAGTAAATCGAACGAATGTTCTGTTATCTCCTCGGCAAATAGGTCTATTGTCAGCGAATCACCATAGAATGATTCACCTTTGTAGGCAATCATCACATCGGCCATGATGAGGCTTACACCGCCAGCGTTGATCTCATCAAAGCCATGACTGCGCAGAAACTGCATCCGCGCTTCATGCACGATGGTTAAAACAGAGTCATTGCCTACATGGTTATAGTAATTGAGATCATTTACCCGAACAGGAATAATTGTGGTAAACAACGGATTTTCGTCGGGAAACTTTAATTTTACGCGGGCCATAAGTGGCAATGATTTTTATGAAGATAATCTGTGTAGGGCGAAATTACGCTGATCACGCCAAAGAATTGAAAAATGAAGTTCCTACTGAACCGGTAATTTTCATGAAACCGAAAAGTGCTCTGCTACCGCAAGGGAAGGCACTTTATTATCCCGAATTTACTGAGGACCTGCATTATGAATGCGAATTAGTGGTTAAAATCACAGGTAATGGCAAGTATATCCAGGAGAAGTTTGCCCACAAATATTATGGGGAGGTGTCGCTAGGTATCGATTTTACCGCCCGTGATTTGCAGGACAAACAAAAGAAAAAAGGATTGCCATGGGAGATTGCCAAGGCATTTGATGGTTCGGCGGTGGTGGGCAATTTTGTGCCAATAACATCGGAGACAGATGTGCATAATATTGCATTTGTACTGTACAAAAACGGGGAGATGGTACAGAAGGGGCACACCCGTGATATGATTTTTTCGGTTGATAAGATTATAGCTTATGTATCAAAATTCTTTACTTTGAACATTGGCGATCTGATCTTTACCGGTACGCCGGCTGGCGTGGGTCCGGTACTTCCGGGTGATAAACTGGAAGGATATATGCAAGGAAATAAAGTTTTGGAAGTGGAAGTGAAGTAGGGAATTGGGGAATTAGGGATTGGGAGTTGGGGATTAGGAATTAGGAATTAGGGATTAGGAATTAGGGATTGGGAATTAGGGATTGGGAATTAGGGATTGGGAATTAGGGATTGGGAATTAGGGATTGGGAATTAGGGATTGGGAATTAGGATTTAGGGATTAGGAATTGGGTTCCGATGGCTATCGGGAGGAATTTGGATATGCAACGGGAGGAGATTAGTAAATATTAGCAATTAGAAGTATGGATGTGGTAATTGAAGCAGGTTGGAAGGAGGAGCTGAAGGAGGAGTTTGAAAAACCCTACTTCGAAAAGATCGTTCAGTTTCTTAAAAGCGAGAAAACTGCAGGTAAGGTTATTTATCCACCTGGTAAATTGATTTTCAATGCTTTTGATACAACTACCTTTAGTAAAGTTAAAGTGGTAATCATTGGGCAGGATCCGTACCATAATCCGGGGCAGGCACATGGTTTGTGTTTCTCAGTTCCTGATCAGGTACAGCCGCCACCCTCGTTGGTCAACATTTTCAAGGAGCTACAAACAGACCTGGAGATACCAATATCCCGGTCGGGAAATCTGGAGAAATGGGCGAAGCAAGGTGTGTTATTGCTTAATGCATCGCTTACGGTAGAAGCTAATAAACCCATGTCACACAGTGAGTTAGGGTGGAATATTTTTACTGATGAAGTTATAAAACACGTATCGCAGAAAAAAGAACATGTTGTTTTTATGCTTTGGGGTAAATTTGCACAAAACAAGGCCGTGCTCCTTGACGAATCAAAACATAAAGTATTGAAAGCAGCACATCCTTCTCCATTGTCGGCTTATAATGGGTTCTTTGGCTGCGGGCATTTCAGTAAAGCTAACGCCTGGCTCAGGGAAAAAGGAGAACAACCGATTGACTGGAGTATATAATAAAAATCACTAAATGAAGCTGGTCAAGAACATACTCGGAGGTATTTATCTTACATATGCATTATTGGTATTTCTGGCCACTATGCTGTTGGTGCTTTTGCCTATCTGGGTAATTTCATTTTTACCTGAGCCGAGGCAGGCAAAAGCATTACATACGGTTTTTGTGATATGGATGGGCGTGTATATGCCGTTGGTTTTTTGTCCGGTGTTCAGAAAAGGGAAGGAGAATTTTAAAGACGGAGAGAACTATGTGGTGGTTATTAACCATAACTCACAGGCCGATATTCCGGTGTCGTCTCCATGGATTCCCGGCCCGAATAAAACGCTGGCCAAGGTGGAGATGTCCAGACTTCCATTGTTCGGGATGATATACAGATCGGGTTCAATATTGTTGGATCGCAAAAGTCTGAACAGCCGTCAGGAGAGCATGCAAAAGATGCAGGATACACTGGAGCTAGGCATTAATCTGTGTCTGTACCCCGAGGGAACACGCAACAAAACAGACAAACCGCTGCAACCTTTTTTTGATGGTGCATTTGTAACCGCTATCAAGGCACAGAAAGCTATCATACCCGGTATCATATTCAATACCAGTAAAATAGCACCGGTTCACAAAAAGTTTTGGGCCAGGCCTATGCCGGTGCATATTCATTTTCTGGAGCCGATACTCACAACAGGCATGACACTGGACGATGTACCGAAGTTGAAGGAATATACCCATAATATTATGGAAAAGTACTACACCACAAACCAACCATCATGAATTTCAGTATTATTGGCACCGGCAATATTGCCTGGTTTTTTGGCAACCGGCTGGTGGCAGGCAGGCACCGATGTGTAGGAGTTTATGCCAGAGATGTGGTAAAGGCGCAGGAATTGGCAGAGGCTTTGCTTTCTGATAAGTGGGGGAGGATTAGTGACATTGATGATGAAGAGGCAGATGTATGTATCCTGGCAGTTTCAGACACTGCCGTAGCGGAAATAGCCAAAACAATTTCGTTGAATAAAACGGTATTGATACATACAGCCGGAGCGGTAAGTATTGATGCGATTAAAAATGCCGCAGCTGAAAGGGCAGTGTTCTGGCCGGTTTACTCAATTCTGAAGACTAATTTTCCCGACCATAGGAACATACCGTGTGCGTGGGAGGCTTCATCAGAAAAAGCAAAACGGATATTGCTGGACATAGGGCATGCGGTTTCTGACGAGTTGTTTGAAGCCAGGTACGAACAGCGCAAATGGCTGCATCTGTGTGCGGTGATAGGCAATAATTTCATCAACCACTTGCTGGGAATAAGTGAACAGATTTGCAGGGAAAATAATCTGCCAACGTCGGTATTGCAGCCTATAATCGATCAGACTTTTGAACGAGCCCGGCACTCATCACCACTGGAACTGCAAACCGGGCCAGCTGTAAGGCATGATGATACAACTATTGCGGCGCAGCTGGCTTTGCTGGAAAAACACCATCAGTGGCAGCAGGTCTATGAGGCTGTAACACTGTCGATACAAACTAAACAAAACAGCGTATCTGAATAGCCCTATAACTGTAATCTATGTGCTGTTTATAGTTCACTTTTGTTGGCGTACCTTCGCTGCAAATTCTGCAATAAGCGTACATGTATACCATAAAATTCAATTTTGAACAGAAAGGATTAACCCCGGTAACACTTGAAAATGTAACACCCGGACAGAGTATACTGGAAGCTGCGCTGGAGAATAATATAGAACTTCATCATAATTGCGGGATGGTATGTGCCTGCAGTACCTGCCACCTGTATGTGGAAAAAGGGGAAGACCTGTTACCTGAGCTTACCGACCGTGAAGAAGACTTTATAGACAGGGCGGTGAACCCAAGAATTAACTCCAGGCTGGGGTGCCAGTGTATACTGGAAGAGGGGAGTGGTGTGATAGAAGTAACCCTGCCTGACCAGACGCAGTTTCTGGGAGAATAATATTTCGAAATAACATTCAAAGTACCAACCAATTTATGTCTACGCATTACGAGCCACCAATACACTGGAATGATCATGAGGATATAGCTATGAAGCTGTACGAGCGCTTTGGTGATGACTTTGGTGAAAGCAAAATATACCGCATCAGGTTCACCGAGTTGCTGGAATGGGTACTGGAAATTCCCAATTTTGAAGGAAAGCGTGAAGAGTGTAACGAAGGCCATCTGGAAATGATACAGAGCGGCTGGGTATATGAATGGAGGGACAACCAGAAGTAGCCGTTCGGCTTAATTGTAACTACTTACAATTTGCTGTGGCCATTGTGGCAAACAGCCTCTGGGTGGCTTTTGTACAGAATTCAAGCAACTTCTATACGTTTAATTTAGTTTCAACAGACTGTAGACTGTTTATATGCTCCGCATTTACGGTCTGAGTGTTTTTTCTATGAAATCAGTGTGTATTACTCTGATTTTTCTCTATTCTTTTCAAGGATAATTTATTGAATTGTAGTTTTTGTTCAGCCTGTAACTAACGATTGTTTTTCAGGCGACGAATTAGTTCTATTCGTGGGTGCATTCAATTCAATAAAATGAAAAAGCCACAAACAGTTTGCAATAAACTAATTGTGGCTTTTTGTATGTAGTGCGACTAGGATTCGAACCTAGACGAACAGAGTCAGAGTCTGTGATGCTACCGTTACACCATCGCACTATTCGGTAGAATTTCCTGCTCAGTTACAAAATTACGCCTCTGAACGGGGCCGCAAAAGTAAGATTTTTTGCAACAAAAAACACAATAGACGGCTTGCTTTTTTTGCAAAAAATTGGCGTACCGTTTATTTTATCCTGTGTTTTGCAATATTAAATAATCGTATTGGTTAAATAGCTAATGCCAAAGGAAACAGTAGTCAGACCTATTCGTGACAAATGCATCCTACCTTTATTTCTTTTTTCGATTGATTTAAATAATAATTATTATATTTAAGCTGATATTTGCGGCATAAAAACCGGGGCTTTTTTACTATTCAACTATTTTCTAAATAATCAATTAATCTACACTTTTATGGAAGGATCAATTCACATCAATTTTACAGCTATTCTGATTGCGGTTGCAGCCAACTTTATTCTGGGTTCAATATGGTATATGCCTTTGTTTGGTAAGATTTGGGGGCGGGAGATGGGATATGACATGAATGAGAAACCCAAATCATCTGAAATGATGAAAGGTATGGTGTTCATGGTCATAGGTAATTTTCTAACAGCATGGGTGCTGGCTCACAATATGGCAGCCTGGACTTTCGTGCCAGAAACTAAAGCAATGTCTCCGCTGGCGAATGGCATGATGGCGGGCATTTTTACGTGGCTGGGTTTTTATTTTCCGCTTGACCTCAGTAATGTGGTGTGGGAACGGAAATCATGGAAGCTGTTTTTCATCAATACAGGCTATCATCTTATTTCAATGATAGTAGTATCGCTGATTATCTCTCATATGCCGGGTTGATTTTGCCTGCGCGCAATGCCGGAAATCCGGCCTGCAGGAATCATTGCTTCAAACCTACTAGTTTAACTCACCTGTTGCTTTTCCTATTTCCCCGTACTGAGCATGTTCATGAGCAGACGAATGGCACCTTTGTTGCCTGCCGGAAGCTGCCTTGAGAATGAAAGCGGTGCATAAATGTAGTTGCCCTTGCCGTATTTGCAGTAAAGCGTACCTCCGGTTAGTGGTTGTTCTCCGTCGTCGTGCATAGAGAAAAGAGGTTTGTAATGTTCATCCCACTTGGATGTGAAATAGAGCCCACGTTCCTGTACCCAGCCAGTAAAGTCAGCCTTTGTGATCTTATTGGGGTATCTTAGCAGCCTGGCTGTGGAGTCAATGAAATCTACCCTGGCATCTTCTTCTGTCACACGGTCGCTGGTAAGTGTAAATGGATATGGCCCTAGTTTTGTGGTGGCAAGATCCTGCTGCGTATTGTATTGCATCAACAGTGTGCCGCCATTTTCTACATATTGCATCAGTACCGGCAGCCAGTAAGACATGCGCTTCTCCACATTCACGGCACGTATACCGGTTACAATTGCATCATACTTTTTCAGTTTGGCCGCGCTGGTAAGGTCACTTTCTTTCAGTACATCAACATCCAGCCCAGCCTGTTTCAGAAATGCAGGCATAAAGTCACCGGCCCCCTCAATGAATCCTATGCGCTTTACAGTACACTTCCATGTATTGCGCAGCACTTTTGCATAAGGCTGAGTGAAGTATTGCAGCGAAGGCAAATGGCTGTATTGAATCAATCGTTGAGACTGGTTGTATGTTTTGCCTCCTGTGGCCAGTTCTGCACTCAGATAAAAATCTGTATTACTTTGTTTGTTGACAACAGATGCCGGAATGAGTACAGGAATAATGGTGTCTGTGCCGTTAGATAGGTTGAGGCCCCTAATAACAGCCGCATCGGTTTTGCCGGAAACAGTAAGGGTGGCATCTTTCAGTTCTTTGAAAGTATGGATACGTACCTCTGCCTGTACTGAGCCATCAGGGGCGGTAATCAGGAGTGAATTGTTGAACGCAACAGAAGCATCTGGTACTATCCTTAGCTGTTCCACCACATCCCCTTTAATCGGGTCGGTTTTCTTAAACGAAAGAGGTACTTTGATATTCATAGTAACACCGCCGATACTAACGTTGAGTGTGGCATTGAGGTTATTGGGTGTCTCAGGCAGGCCCAGCAGCGTATCATGTGGGATGCTGAACATATCGCCTCCTGCATGTGGTGCTGAAAGCCAGTAAGGCTGCGTGAACGGCTCGCTAGCGGGTATGCCGATAGCATGTTCAAAAGTGAGCAAAGTATCAAATGAAATCCGAAAGTGGGTGGAACTGTCGGCACCGCCCCAGTTGATGCTGTTGAGCATAACGGAGGTATGAGAACGGGCTATAATGTGCAGTGTAAAAGGTAGTGTGGCACCGCAAACGGCCTGTGGCTGTCTGGTATACAATTCTGCCATGAAACCTGAGCAATCGAGTAGGGCCTCATCCAACTCCTGAAGCTTTAAATTGCGCCAGTAAACGTCAGTAACGGATTCAATTTTTTTACGGACAGACAGAAGGGCATCAATGCTCGCATCCGGATGCAGGAAATTAAAATGTTCTTCAATCTTTTTAAGGTCAGCGCCAATTTCCGGGCGCCCAACACGGTTCCATGTTATATCTATGCCATCAAATAACGACATTGACAGCGTATCGCCATCTGTAAGTTTGAAATATTCCAGTTGAATGCCCGGTACACTAGGAGTGCCTGCACCCTGGCTCTTGTGTATGCTTCTGCTCTGCCCGGCAAGTTCTCCGCACCCCATGCCCAGTGTAGGAAGGTATTCACCAACAGGCAATTTGAACTGGTCTTCGGAAGTAGTGTTGCGGTCACCAAATTTGAACGTATTCCACAAAAGGCGTTTAGGCTGCCATTCGGTATAATACTTTAACTGTTCGGTGTACTGAAGCCTGCTGCCTGTTGCCTTGAAAGCTTTGGCCGCTATAATTGCAGATGCTGCATGCTGCCCGTGCCCGGCCTGGGTGTTTGGCGGGAATCGGCAAATAACTATATCCGGCCGGAATTTTCGCATTACCCAGGTTGCATCATAAGTCAGCAGATAATCATTCCAGTGTTTGAATGTTTCCTGGTATGTTTTTGAAAAGCCAAAATCTATTGCACGCGAAAAGTATTGCTCTGCACCATCCATTCGCCGTGCTTCGATAAGCTCGTGTGTCCGGATAAGGCCAAGGGCTTCACCCTGTTCACTGCCCAGTATATTCTGCCCTCCATCTCCCCGTGTAAGCGAGAGGTATGCTGTGCGTATATTTTTATTATTGGCCAGCCACGCAAGCAGGCGCGTATTCTCATCATCGGGGTGGGCAGCTACATACAGCACGTTTGTCATGTGGCTGAGCCTCGCAATCTTGTGGTAAATTTTTTCGGAGCTGGCTGAACGCACCTGCTGGCCGGATACCAGGCAATATGAACTGACAAAAATTATCGTAAAAAGGACGCTTCTGGTATGCATTTGAGGCAAAAATTAAGTTATCTGTAAAAGTAGTTATTACAATGGCAATGCACCTGGCCGAGTTATAAACAATTCTGATAGTATTTTTAATTGAATGTTGATAAAATTATGGGTTTAAGGCATTTACAGGTTTTAAGCTTAAATTACATTATATTTACGCATTTCATACCTAGCGTTGCTTTGCAACGGTAATTTTAAAATTGCATGAACAGGCTATTTAACTTAATACTTACTATTGGTTTACTTGTACCGGCTTCTTTTTCTCTTGCGAAATCAAATAATGGGGAATACTCTGGGCGGCTTTATTTCATAGAGAATAGGGGGCAGATTAAAGATCAGTATTCAACCGTGAGGACTGATGTGCATTTTGCCATGCAGGTTCCGGGTATGAACCTATTTGTGGGAAACGGGCAACTTCATTACCAGTTTTATAAAAATGAATTCAGAGAAAAGGATTTGCCTGCACGGCTTATGAAAGAATATGCAGCGCATAAGGAATATGTGGATAGCAAAGATCCGATGGTTAAGGTTTCAACCTACCGTATGGACGTAGAGCTGGTTGGGGCTAACCAAAGTGCGCCATTTGAAATTGCAGATGTGAAAGACTACTATGAGAATTATTATCTGGATAACGGGCCAGCAGAAGGAATACAAGCCAGGACTTTTGGAAGAATTACTTATAAAAATGTTTATGAAAATATTGACTGGGTTATTTACCTCAAGGGTAATCAACTGGAGCATGAATTTGTCGTGAAACAGGGAGGTGACGCCTCGAAAATAAAAATTCGCTACTCCGGGCAAACTAGCCTGAAGATTAATTCGGACGGCAGTATTAGTGCTTCTACCCCTATGGGGGATATACGTGAACATGCACCTGTTTGTTTGTCAGCAGGCAATGGTTCTGTCAATTCTTCATTTCAACTGAACAGTAACGTACTTAGCTACAATGTAAGCAAAAGTGGGGCAATGATCATAGACCCTACGCTTGAGTGGAGTACCTATTACGGCCCGGATTCAAATAATACATCACAGTATAATATTGCCAGCGATAAGGCAGGGTATATATATTCCTGCGGCCTCACTTACGCGCCTACTACTGCCAATGTGGCAACGGTTGGTTCTTATCAGTCTGTTTACGGAGGCAACTGCGATGCATTCCTGATAAAATTTGACACTTCAGGAAACAGGGTATGGGGTACTTATTATGGAGGTAACGGAGGCGACTGGGCCAATGGATGTACTCTGGATATGCACGGAAACCTGTTAATGGTAGGCACTACCAACAGTTCAAGTGCTATAGCCACTTCAGGGTCTCAGCAACCTGCCGCCGGGGGAGGCTGGGATGCTTTTTTGTGCAGGTTTACGCCTGCAGGTACCAGGTTGTGGGCTACCTACGCTGGTGGTTTCAGTTCAGACTATCCGCAGGGTATATCGTGCGATGCACTTGGCCATGTGTACATTTCCGGCAGTGCAGATTCCTATAATAACATTGCTACCGCCGGATCATTTAAGCCAGTACATGGTGGCGGGCATGATGATTTTCTGATTGAATATGATACGCTTGGGGTAAGGCAATGGGGAACCTATTATGGTGGAAATGGTGACGATTTTAACGGAGTTGTATCTGCGGCAGGTTATCAGGTGTATGTTGCAGGATTTACAAACAGCACTACCGGAATTGGCACAACCGGCGTACAACATGAGCATCTAGCCGGTGGCACTGACGCTTTTGCCATGAGATTTAACCCGGATGGGTCCATGATCTGGGGTTCTTATTTCGGCGGTGCAGACCCTGAATCTGTAGGTGGCGTTACCAATGATGCGGGAATACTGTACCTGATCGGCTCAACAAACAGTGATACCGGTATTGCAACAACAGGATGCTATCAGCCTACAAGAGGAGGAGTTGCAGATGCATTCCTGATAGCTATAAATCCAGAACTGGGTACAGAGCTCTGGGGTACATATTTTGGCGGCCCCGGCGATGAAAATACCGACCTGAGCAGGATATCTGCTGATGGTTATGGCAATGTACTGATAAACGGGTACACTAACAGTACCACCGGTATTGCAACTGCAGGTGCATGGCAAACGACTTATGGTGGTGGTGGCCAGGATGCGTTTTTTGCTAAATTCAGCCCATTGGGTACAATCTGGTGGAGTACATACTTTGGTGGTTCAGGTGAAGACCTGGGCAGGGGAAGTACCTTTGACGGCAAGGCAGTATACCTGTGCGGGCAAACAACCAGCCCGGACCATATAGCTACCTCCGGCAGTTTTTTGTCACACAGTGCGGGTGGTACTTTTTACTTGCAGGGATTTATTGCCAAATTCGCAGTCGCAGATACAATTATGGTTTCCCTTTCGGCAAACAATATACCGGTTAACGAAGATTACCTGAGCACTTTCCCAAATCCTAACAAAGGAAATTTTACTGTGAACGGTATATCCGGCAATACAATGGGCAATGTGCAGATTGTTGTAACTGATGTTGCCGGTCGCGTTGTTCTGAATGACTATGCGGTACTGGTCAATGGTTCGTTCAATAAGCAGATCAGCCTTGGCGACAACGCCCCTGCCGGAACTTACCTGGTAAAAGTAATTTCAGAACGAGGCGTAAAAGTATTGCAGTTTGTGAAAGACTAGCTCCCGCAACAACTTGGGTTGAACAGCGTAGAACAAATCTATTTTGCCATGGCAGTTTTGAACTCACTGGTAAAGTGGAACTCAATCTTCGGATTGTTCTGACGCTCTGTATTCAGGAACCACTCACTCTGTGCCAGGTACACGAGGTTACCGTCTTTGTCTTCCATAATATTGCTCTGCTTGAAGCGTGCAAAATCTTCTATTGCTTTTTTATCGCCGGTGATCCAGCAGGCTTTGTAAAAGTTAAGCGGCATAAAGGCACAGGACGCACCATATTCCTGTAGCAGGCGGTATTGTATCACTTCAAACTGGAGTTCTCCAACACAGCCTATTATTTTGCGGTTGCCCCCGTGCTGTGTAAACAGCTGCGCCACACCTTCATCTGTAAGCTGGCTCACGCCTTTTTCCAGCTGCTTGGTCTTC
>OMJB01000010.1 GCA_900299255.1 Sphingobacteriales bacterium | reverse complement strand
TATCAGCGGGGTAGGCTGGTTACTTTTTTGTTTACCCAATACGCTGTATTCAGGTATTTGTGCTCAGGGTAGTAAATAAACAGGCAGGTGCTGTCTTTTATTGTATTCACAATTGCCGCAGTAAGGTCGGTCGGCAATGCGGGGCATCCCCAGCTGCGTCCAAGTTTGTCTTCCCTGCAGATGAACTTATCACTTACATATTCAGCACCGTGTATCACAATATCCCTGTCAAATGCTGCGTCATTAAAGCCCTCGTCCATACCATGCAGCCGCAGCCCTAGTCCATGCTCGCCTTCAAACGTTTCACCGGTTACATAAAGACCAAGGGAGCTTTTGTGAGAATTGGGCTTGTTAGAAAACGACATAGCATATTCATCGCCTGATCCCTGACCATGCGCCACGAGGGTATTGAACAGTATTTTTCTGTTTTTCAGATCTATAACCCACAGTCTTTTCTGCCGGGAGGAAAGTTCAAAATCACAGACCGTAATAATCTCGTGGCCGTTATTCAGCTTGTTTTCATTTCGCAGGTTTACATATCCCCGGTATGCCAAATCAAATGCATCATAGGGCAGCTTATCCGAAAAACCGAAATCCAGCTCATCATAAATTTCAGAGATAAAACGCTCTACTTTATGCTCTCTCATGATACACTCGGCCTCATCAGCCATGGCTGTTCGTGAGTAGTGCGGTAAGATCAGGTAAATACTTAAACACAATAACATCTTCCTCATATCGCTGCAGTTTTATGCGTATTCAATCTTTCGAACCTTGCAAAAGTACGCCATATCTGATAAAATATGACATACAACGCCTCTGTTAACTTATATTTAACTAACGTATAAATAAAATTACTTCAGTGTAAAGTGATAATTTTAATATAAAAAACGTGCCTGTGGGGGTTTGTGGACTTATTTTCAGCAGATGACCATATATTAGCAGTATGCTTTTCAGAAGATTTGTGTTTACGGTTATGTTCCTTGGTTCCGGCCAGGTTTTTGGTCAGGCAGGTGATTTTTGCAAAGCAATACATGTCATCACTGCAGATGCGCCGAATAAGTTTAAGAACATCAGGGGTAACGTGCAAAAGAGCAATCCGGGCACAACCATATGGGCTGCGGGAATCAAAATACCAGGTGGTATTTCTGCCCGGTTTGTGGCTTCAATGGGGCTGTTTTATGAATGTGCTTTTTTCCAGACCGGAAAAAAGGAGGAGCTGAAACTTGTGTATGATAAGTATAAAAGCGAGCTGGCAGCTTGTTTGCATGATGGGTATTCGATGGATACTCAGCCTAACTTTTACCCCGGTATTGCTGATTTTAAGAAAATTGTTTTCTGGCCTGTTGTAAAGGATGATACCAAAGCCGACAACGCTCCTGCCCACATAGTGATGGAGGCCGCGTACAATAAAGATGTAGGACTGTACACAATAGTCCTGTATATTTTCGAACACTAAACCCTTTTTTATGGCGCAGCCGCTTAACTATATTGAGGTAAACAGAGCTTTATGGAACCAGAAAACCAAAGTCCACGTTAGCTCGGAGTTTTACGGTAATGAATCTTTTCTTGCTGGTCGTTCTACATTGAATCAATACGAACTAGACCTGCTGGGCGATGTGGCAGGCAAAAGTGTGTTGCATCTGCAGTGTCACTTTGGTCAGGATACGCTCTCGCTGGCAAGGCTGGGCGCAGATGTTACCGGTGTAGACTTTTCAGATGAAGCAATACAACAAGCGTGCGAACTCAATTCTCACCTTGGGCTGTCTGCCACATTTATCTGTACTGATATTTACAATCTGCCTGCTGTACATGATGTGCAGTATGATGTAGTATTCACGTCATACGGCACAATAGGGTGGCTTCCGGATATGAAGCAGTATGCTCAAGTGGTGGCAAAATTCCTCAAGCCAGGCGGGACTTTCATTATCGTCGACTTTCATCCGGTGGCATGGATGTTTAGCTCCGATTTTTCCAAAGTTGAGTATTCGTATTTCAACAAAGAAGCCATTGTAGAAACGCTCGAAGGTACCTATGCAGATCGAAATGCTGATTTGACGATGACCGAAATTGGCTGGAACCACAATCTCGCGGAGATTATGCAGAGTTTGATCAATGCGGGTTTGACTGTATGCAGCTTTCAGGAGTTTGAAAACTCACCTTACAACTGTTTTCAGAACATGGTAGAAACAGCGCACGGCATGTATCAGATAAAGAGTATGGAAGGTAAGCTACCACTGGTGTATGCATTAAAGTGTATCAGATAATGCTCTGTCCCCTATTGTTTTTGTGTGCTTTAACATTGTGTATGTAGCTGTAGTTGCCGTTTTTGGCTGATTTGCCTCCTTTTTTTGTTAAAATCGATGTTCTTTCTTGAAAATATCGTCAAATGCTTTTGGCAGTCTGAAAATCATGTCTATCTTTGCGCTCCCAAAAAGAAAAACGGTGTTGAGTACTGGCGGGTAAAAGAGTTCTTTAAAAATGTTGGGTACCGGAGACGGAAAATGAGTTTGAAAAAATATTTTGAAACAAATTTTGCAGTTCGGTATCAAACCCCTACCTTTGCACTCCCTTACAGAAACGGGGTTGTCGCGAAGGCGGCGGGAAGTTCTTAAAACAGCAGAATAAATGATGCGCGGTTAGAGGCCGCAGGCAGGGTTCAACTCCCTGGCATAAGCAGCGCGGGTCTGCGCAGAGCAGGTCGGCAAAGTTCTTTGAGAGATTGGGAAAAACAAAAAGCAACAGCATGAACCGATGAAGTTCGGTTCAGCAGGTAAGTCAGCGAAAACGATTAAAATGAAACGTCTGATTTCCAATTATCTGAGTGTTGTCGTAAGATGACATAATGGTACAATTTTATTTGAGAACATCAGTCAGTTTCGAACAATTCATTTACAATGGAGAGTTTGATCCTGGCTCAGGATGAACGCTAGCGGCAGGCTTAACACATGCAAGTCGAGGGGCAGCGCGGGTAGCAATACCTGGCGGCGACCGGCAAACGGGTGCGGAACACGTACAGAACCTACCTTTACCTGGGGCATAGCCCGGAGAAATCCGGATTAACTCCCCATAACATAACATGATGGCATCATTGAGTTATTAAAAATTTATTGGGTAAAGATGGCTGTGCGTCCCATTAGCTAGTTGGTAGGGTAACGGCCTACCAAGGCAACGATGGGTAGCTGGTGTGAGAGCACGACCAGCCACACGGGCACTGAGACACGGGCCCGACTCCTACGGGAGGCAGCAGTGAGGAATATTGGTCAATGGACGCAAGTCTGAACCAGCCATGCCGCGTGAAGGATGAAGGCCTTCTGGGTTGTAAACTTCTTTTACCTGGGAAGAAACCTCAATTTTCTAATTGAGTTGACGGTACCAGAGGAATAAGCACCGGCTAACTCCGTGCCAGCAGCCGCGGTAATACGGAGGGTGCAAGCGTTATCCGGATTTACTGG
>OMJB01000009.1 GCA_900299255.1 Sphingobacteriales bacterium | reverse complement strand
GTTCCAGAGCCTGAATTAATGTAGTGCTTTGTAGATTTGGAAAATTTGCTCTGAAATTTCAAAGCCAGCCAACTGGCGATTATTTTCTGAAAGCCTGATACTGTCTGTGAACAAACACAGCTACCTTTTAGCCTCTGGCTTGGGCAACGCAATTCACCGTTGCTCTCAAATGCCATATATTTGACCCCAATATTAAGGCCGGGTTAACTATTTATGAAATTTAGATTACCAATCTCAATCAGGTTCATATTCAGCATTTATGCTGCTGGCATGCTCCATTATATGCTGTTTCGGGTAGTGCTGGTGCTTACCAATTTGAAAGCAGTGAATGAGATACCTGGCAAATGGGTTATCATGGCGCAATCCATGCTTATGGGCATGCGTTTCGATGCCACCATCAATGGATACATACTTGCATTGCCATCACTGATCCTTTTGCTGGTCAATGCATTCAAAGCCTTGAGCAGAAAATCTATTTTGTATACTCAGATTTTCACCTGCGCTGTGTACATTATCACATTCTTTGGTTGCGCTGCTGATATACCCTATTTCAATACTTACAATACACGGCTGAATATTACCATTCTCAACTGGGCAGATTCACCTATTTTCATGATCAAACTGATAGCACAGGAACGCAGCTATTCAATGTATTTCTTTTTGTTTCTTGCAGTTACCATTTCATTCATTTTCACGCAGCGGTTTATTTACCGCAGGTTCCTTCAAAAGCTACATGACGAACCTCAGACGAGCTTCAGGGCCCCTGAAATTGCTGCAGCATTGGTATTTGCAGGCCTATTATTCCTTGGCATTCGTGGCCGAATAGATGAGAAGTCGCCCATAGTACCCGGCACTGCTTTTTTCAGCAAGTATGATTTCGCAAATCAGGCTGGGTTGAATCCTATATTCACTTTTATGCTCAGCTACTTCGATAGCATGAAGCCTGAATTTAAAAAGCTGCACTTCATGCCAGACGCCGAGGCTATAAAACTGGCCCAGTATTACTTGGGCATTGACTCTGCCACGGCCAACAGCGGCTATCCAATTGCCAGAAGAATAAAAAATGATTCAGTGCAGCCTAGCCTGAATGTTGTAGTGGTTATTATGGAATCAATGAGCGCCAATTTCATCGCCCGTTACGGCAACAACTATGGCCTTACACCCAACCTTGATTCAATAGCCAAAAATGGCATAGTATTCGATAATTTTTATTCTGCAGGTATTCATACGTTCAATGGTATTTATTCCACCATATACAGTTTCCCTGCACTCATGGCCAAACATACAATGGAAGGTGTGGATATTCCTGAGTTTACAGGCTTACCGTATGCTGCTAAAGCAAATGGATACCGCACACTTTATTTCACGACCCACGATGATCAGTTTGATAACGTAGGTGGTTTTGTAACAAAGAACAGCATGGATACTGTTATCAGCAAGCAGGACTATCCTTCTTCGGCAATTCTTAGTACCCTTGGTGTCCCTGATCATTTTATGTTTGATTACGCAATCCCCCGGTTAACCGATGTAGCCAGATCTGGAAAGAAATTCTGTGCGTTCATGATGACAGGATCTAACCACACGCCCTATACTGTGCCTGGCGATATTGCATTTAAGCCAAAACACCCCGACTATAGAGGAGGATGTGTAGAATATGCTGACTGGTCAATCGGGCAGTTTCTTCAAAAGGCGTCTGCTCAAAAATGGTTCAGTAATACAGTTTTTGTTTTTGTTGCAGACCACGGTGCCCTTGAAGGAATTAACTACGGAGGGATGTCTCTGGGCTACAACCACATACCGCTGATTATTTATGCACCTGCATTAATAAAATCGCCGGTCGAAATTAAGTCACCCGGTGGCCAGATTGATGTGTACCCCACAGTAGCAGGCTTGCTCGGCTTGTCTTACATAAACAATACTATGGGTGTAGACCTGCTTCATCATAGCCGCCCATACATTTGTTTCAGCCAGGACAGCAGGCTTTGCGCCGCAGACACGCAAAACCTGTACATCTGGCAGAACAAGGGCACCGAATGCCTTTACAAACTGGATAATAATGCCAGCCCTATTGCACTTACTGGCAACAAAAGGGCAGACAGTATGAAGCAATTTGCATTTAGTATGCTACAGGCCACACAATGGCTTATAGACAACCGCAAATGCGGGCAAGTCAAATAAGTTTCAGAAAACAATCAGGAGATTGGTATTACAAAATGTATTACATCATCCTCATTCCCCTGGCAATACACCGATGCTTTTACACTATAACCCATTATAACATTGATAAAGGGCGCATCAAAATAATGCAGGATGGCTGTATTAAATACATACTATGTTTTAAACACCGGCAGCTGTTCGTTTCAGAAAATAGGTGTAGGAAACAATTCCCGGAAGTATAAAAGCTAACATAAATACCATTTGTGCATTTGCGAGGCCACTGCCAATAATCGAATAAATTGCGCCCAGCAAATCAAAAGCAAGGCCTGCGTAGGCCCACTCCTTTAAGCGTGCAGGCAATGGAACCAATATTGCCAGCACACCCAGGACTTTCATTACACCAATAAATGGGATGAAATACTGAGGGTAGCCCAATTGCACCATAAACTTAACTGCATCGGGCGATGAAACCACATCAGGAACTGCTGAAAACAGCATCAGCAATCCAAAAATTCCGGTAGAAACCCAATAGATAATGTTTGTTTTTTTCATTTTGTTTCTGTTTAAAAATAGATAATGTGTAGTTGCCCGGTCAATTTACAGTAAATAAAATAACAGGCAAACAAAATCTTTCAGTTTGTACTGGCTTGCTTCCGCTCAAAAAAAAATCCATTCAGCCTGAACTGAATGGATTTAACAAAACACACCTTATGCTTAATTCAAAAAGCTGTCAATCTTTTTGGCTGTTTCTTCTGAAACCGGAACTACAGGCAGGCGGAAAATATTATTGCAAACCCCCTGTTTGCTCAACACATATTTTACACCCGGAGGGTTGCCGTCAGCAAACAACAGGTCAATGCCGGGTAGCATTCTATACAGAACTTTACGGGCTTTGTCGAACTTACCAACAATAGCCAGGTTAATGATATCTGTAATTTCCTTAGTAAAGCAATTTGCCGCTACAGAAATTACGCCTTCCATACCCAGTGCCATCTGCGCCAGAGCCAGATTATCATCACCCGACAAAACAGTAAAATTATCAGGCTTATTTTTCAAAAGCTCCATATTCTGAACAATGTTTCCGTTGGCTTCTTTAATGCCAATGATATTTTTGCAGTCGGCAGCAAGCCTCAGCACAGTTTCAGGCAAAATATTACTGCCGGTTCTGGCAGGCACGTTGTAAAGAATTATCTGTTTGTTTGTTGCTTCAGCTATCGTTTTAAAATGCTGATACATTCCTTCCTGTGTTGGTTTATTGTAATAAGGCACTACCGTCAGAATTGTATCCACCCCCTGTAGGTCCATCGTTTTCAGCTGATCTACTACTTCGTTGGTATTGTTACCCCCAATCCCGCATATAACGGGCACCTGTCCATTCACATAACCTACCACTGCATTGAGCACTTCCTGGCGTTCCGACATTGACAGTGTTGATGTTTCTGCGGTTGTACCTAGTGCAACAAGAAAATCAACCCCAGTTCTTAACAGATTTCCGGTTAATTTTTCGAGAGCCGGAAAATCAATGCTCCCGTTTTTTTGAAATGGTGTAATTAAGGCTACACCTGTACCTTTGAGCTGCTGATACCCCATTTGATATTTGTTTAAAAGTAAAAGAATAAATTCATGGCTCTAGCCTCCATATAGTTGTTTTAGAAACCAGTTACTGTTAATAAATCTATTTGTTAATTGTTCGCTTTCAATTTTCAGAACTGGCCAAAGACTTTTTCTCAGATTCAATTTCCAATTCGTCATAAAATCCCATTTTCGACAGTTTCTCAATTCGCTGGCTGATACGGGTATCGGCATCCAGCCCTGCCAATGTACCAAGTGTTTTTACGAGGTATGCTTTCAGAGTTGCTGCGGTTGCTTCCGGATCAGTATGGGCTCCACCTACCGGCTCAGCAATCACGTCATCTACCAATCCGAATTCACTCATATTTTCGTAAGTGAGCTTTAATTGCTCCGCAGCTTTTTCCTTAAAGTTCCAGCTACGCCAGAGGATTGACGAACATGACTCAGGAGAAATCACAGAATACCAGGTATTCTCCATCATTGCCACCCTGTCTCCAACACCGATACCTAGCGCCCCTCCCGATGCGCCCTCTCCTATTATCACGCAGATAAGAGGTACACGCATGTTCACCATTTCATAAATATTGCGTGCAATTGCTTCCGCCTGCCCTCTTTCTTCAGCTTCTAATCCGGGAAATGCACCTGGGGTATCAATAAACGTTATTATTGGCCGGTTAAACTTTTCAGCCATTTTCATTAGCCTGAGTGCTTTTCTGTACCCTTCAGGATTTGCCATACCAAAATTTCGGATCTGGCGCATTTTGGTATTCGTACCTTTCTGATGCCCGATAACCATAACTGGCTGATCGCCCAGTGTGGCCATGCCTCCTACCATTGCCTTATCATCTTTAACCTGCCTGTCTCCAAACAACTCGGTAAAATCTGTAAAAATCTGCTCGATGTAATACAAAGTATACGGACGGTCGGGATGCCTGCTTATCTGTACCCGCTGCCACGGAGTTAGTTTTTTATAAAGATCCTGCCTGGTGTTTCTGATGGTATTTTCCAGCTCACGAATACTATTAGAAACATCTACTTTGTTTTTGGCAGACATTTCCTTTAGTTTATCGATTTGGTTGTACAAGTCCTCAAGTGGTTTCTCAAAATCAAGAAATTGCATAGTGGTTAATTGTAGTTTTTCAAAAGTAATAATATTTACTGCAAATCTGCAAAATCTTTTTTCTTTTTTATAGATCGGTTCTGCAAATTTGCAGTTATTGTCCTGCTTTTTGTTATTTTATGCGGTTTTCAGACGGATAAATGGCATTTTGAGCCTTTTTAAACCATCTATCATAGACATATTTTGATAATTTAACTCCTGGATCATCTATAAATTTTGTCATTATCCAGGATGCTGACATACAAACAATGGTTGTTAAAATAAATACCAGTGGTAATGATTTGTTAAAACCAATCGGCGCCGCCAAAGACAAGTATGCCCAACTGCTGAACGAACCCAGAATAAGCGGATGCAGCAGGTACAGTGAAAATGAAATATAACCCAGGAACCTGAAAAGCCTTAAACTGCACAATTTCTGTAGCAATGGAGATATTACCACTGCCGAAACAACACATAATGCACCTATTGAGTGATACCATTTAGTGTATCTCAATAAAAATGGGCTAAACTTTTCAAAAACCGTTCCGCCATGGTAATTACTGGATGGGTATGAACCCAGAAATAAGCCGCCAGTAATTAATACAAGCACTGCGATACTTACAAAATACCTGCTGAGCCGCGGAGCCAGCTGCTCCAGGTAATTCAAACTGATACCGAAAACAAAATTGGCCATATTGGGCTGCTCGGTAAACTTAAAGTAAAACAATATCAGCACCAGAATAAGCAATTTGCGATGGGTGTTGTGTGTAAAAGCAAGAAAACCAAATACAAACAACGACCCAAAAAACTCTATTGACATGGTCCACAGGCTGGTATCGAATGTGCTGTCACCTAGAAACAGTGCTGAGTATTTAAGGTTAACCCACAGTTGCAGCAAAGGCTCGGGAATTTTCCACTGCTTTTCAAACCACCATTCAGAATGCCGCATTGCGCTTACAGGCCCATTGCGAAACAGCCCTGCCTTAAGCATCAGATAGGCAATAATGATTGTGGCAGCAATGGGAATATATAACCGCAGAAAACGGCGGTGAGCGCCAGAAGAAACTACCTGCAGGTCATTCGACTGAAAGTACTTTCTGCTTAAAACAAAGCCACTAAGCACAAAAAATATACAAACAAAGAAGTGGCCGTTAGACAGCACGCTGAATACGCTCTGCCCATAACGAACATCCCATCCGTATAAATTGGAAGCATGAATATCAAAAGAATAGAAAGCTGGAAAAAAAGCAAGTACAAAATGATGAAAAAAAACCAAAAATGCGGCTACTCCCCTTATCCCGTCGAGATATGCAACTTTGCTGACTGCTTTCACATTTTTGAAATTGGCGCAAAAGTAAAGAATTTAATCAATTACGGCGGGCTGTAATACACCGCTCAAAATAAAAACGCGAAATAACATTTGCTATCTCCAAAAATAGCTCTTATATTTGCACCCCGAACTGAAAAAGGATTGGTAGTTCAGTTGGTTAGAATGCCGCCCTGTCAC
>OMJB01000008.1 GCA_900299255.1 Sphingobacteriales bacterium | reverse complement strand
TATTGGACTTATATTTTTAAGGAGATTTAATAATCAGATAAAACAGAGGATCCCCAGCCAGCTGGTGGGCATTATGTTCCTGGTATTTATCTGCCTTTTTACCCTTTCTCTGATTTCAACGAACAAAAGTATCAGTCACGACAGCGGAGTTGTGATGCAGCAAGATGCGCCGCTCTTGACAAAAGACATGAAAGGAAAACCAACCGTTCTTGTTCCGGAAGGCACTACTGTCTCCATTGTTAAAGAAAACGGTGAGTGGACAGAGGTAAGCCTGCCCGATGGCAGAACAGGTGTTATGCGCTCAAACACAATCATCAAAATCTGATGCCGCTCATCTGCCCCTCTGGTTGCCTGGTTTTTCGGATAATATGCAACTGAAGCATCAAAAATTTACCTCACTTTTTTTTAGCTTCGATATTATTTATTAGTTTTAGCTTTTAAACGAGTATTAAATGAAGAAATATCTTATACTTTCTGTAGTTGTATGTGTCATTGTTGCGTCGTGCAGTAAGAAAACTACGCCGGCAGCCAGCAAAGAAGATATGCTGCGGAGCGGACGGTGGTCGGTGGCAAGTGGCACGGTTACGTTTCGTAAACCAAGTGGCTTTGATACTACTGTTAACTACATGAACTTTTTGCCAAAATGCAGGCAGGACGATTATATGGTTTTCCATAACGGTACTGATGCAGCAATTTTTACGGGCAGTAATAAATGCAGCCCGGCCGATCCGGATTCGGCTACTTTCCTGTGGAACTTTGGTAACGATTTTGCAACACTGTCCATGTATAACGGGTTTGACTTTATATACGGAATAGCTGACAGTGTGCTGCCATTTAGATTTGACACATTAAGCCAGTATCCAATACTTGTTCTAGATACTATTCATGGTATTCTGGACACTGAATTCAGCTACACGAGAATCGTACCAATTCTGGACACCATCTGGAATCTGAGGTTTGATTCACTTAACCTGCATTACAACAACCTATACAACGCCAAGGTGATTGATTTTACAGAAAGTTCTTTCACACTGAATTTCTGGGTTTACGGTAGCTACCCCGACACATCCGGGCACCACACCGGCATCTTTATAAGAACAGATGTGTCGCCAGGACCCGATACACTTGATTGGCCGGTGATTTACAAACCAGACACGCTCAAATACTCAATTACCTACAAAAAAAGTTAATTTAGTTTGCCTGATTTTGAACCACCGGCCGGTAAAGCCGGTGGTTTTTATTTAGTTATAACCCATTCATTCGTACATTTACCTACTATTTCAGTAAAACAATATGATACACATTACATTACCAGATGGATCGGTAAGAGAATATGCGCCGGGGACCAGTGCGGCAGATGTTGCCAAATCAATCAGTGAAGGCCTTGCACGCAAAGTGCTGGCTGCTGAAGTTAACGGGGAAGTATGGGATTCATCAAGGCCTATACAAAACGATGCAGCACTTCGGCTGCTTACCTGGGACGACAAGAATGCAAAGTCAACATTCTGGCATTCGTCGGCGCATTTGATGGCAGAGGCGCTGGAATCATTTTATCCGGGTACTAAATTCGCTATTGGCCCGCCTATCGAAACAGGCTTCTATTACGACATAGACCTGGGCGAAAATTCAATTGGCGATGAAGACCTGAAGAAGATTGAAGACAAAATGAAGGAACTTGCCAAAACCGGCAGTGTTTATAAACGCGAAGACATAAGCAAGGAAAATGCCATCGCCTACTTCAGGGAAAAAGGAGACCAGTACAAACTTGAGCTGCTGGAAGGCCTGGCGGATGGAACGATAACTTTCTATACCCAGGGTAATTTCACCGACCTGTGCAGAGGGCCGCATATTCCCAACACCAGCTTTATTAAAGCTGTAAAACTTACAAGTATTGCAGGCGCTTATTGGCGCGGTGATGAGAAAAATAAAATGCTCACCCGTATTTACGGCGTGACTTTCCCGGCACAGAAAGAACTGGATGAGTATTTGCTACTGCTGGAAGAAGCAAAAAAAAGAGATCACCGCAAACTGGGCAAAGAACTGGAGCTGTTCACTTTTTCTGAAAAAGTAGGTAGCGGCCTACCATTGTGGCTGCCAAAAGGTGCTATGCTGCGTGAAAGGCTTCAGCAGTTCTTGCAAAAAGCACAGATTGAAACTGGTTATCTGCCAGTTATCACTCCGCACATCGGCAGCAAACAATTGTACGTTACTTCAGGCCACTGGGAGAAATATGGCAAGGATAGTTTCCGCCCAATCACTACCCCGCAGGAAGGAGAAGAATTCATGCTTAAACCCATGAATTGCCCGCACCACTGCGAAATATATAAATCCTCTCCACGATCGTATAAAGACCTGCCTTTGAGGCTGGCTGAATTCGGAACGGTTTACCGTTACGAGCAATCAGGTGAATTGCATGGCCTGACCAGAGTGCGAGGATTTACTCAGGATGATGCACATCTGTTCTGTATGCCTGAACAAGTAAACAATGAGTTTAAAAAAGTTATTGACCTCGTTCTATATGTTTTTGAATCGCTTGGCTTTACTGAATATACCGCACAGGTATCACTGAGAGACAAAGACGACAGAAGTAAATACATAGGCAGTGAATCAAACTGGGAGATTGCAGAACAGGCAATTATTGAAGCAGCAGCTGAAAAGGGACTGAAGACGGTAATAGAATATGGCGAAGCGGCATTTTACGGGCCTAAACTCGACTTTATGGTGCGAGACGCTCTGGGGCGCAAATGGCAGTTGGGTACTATTCAGGTAGACTATAACTTGCCTGAGCGCTTTGAATTGGAATACGTAGACAGTGACAATACCCGCAAACGCCCGGTAATGATTCACCGCGCACCTTTTGGGTCAATGGAACGGTTTATAGCTGTCCTTATTGAGCACTGCGCCGGTAACCTGCCCCTATGGCTTGCATCACTACAGGTTAAGGTGCTGCCTATTGGGGATAAATTCAGTGAATACGCCCACTCTGTTGCCAGCCAGCTGAAAGCGGCAGACATAAGAGCTGAGGTAGATGACAGAAATGAGAAAATAGGCAGAAAAATCAGGGATACAGAAGTTATGAAAGTGCCTTATATGCTGGTGGTTGGTGAAAAAGAAATGAATGAAGGGACAGTATCTCTACGTAAACATGGTGAAGGCGACAAAGGCTCATTTACACTGGATGCATTTATATCAGAAATGCGAAATCAGGTAAATGAGCCGTTGAAGGGCAAAAGCCATAAAACAGCAGGCAAATAAAAAAACAATCTTACTGTTACAATTTATAAACAAATATTTTATTTTTGCCAATAATCATAAAATTCATTAATGCAGAAAAGACCAAAAAGCAAACCATTTTTTAGGCCCAGAGTGCCACAAAACGAACACCGGCTTAATGACGAAATTACTGCGCTGGAAGTTAGGGTAATAGGTGATGATATTGAACCAGGAGTGTATCCCCTGGCTCAGGCAATTAAAATGGCGCTGGACAGGGAGGTAGATCTCGTAGAGATATCGCCAAATGCTGTGCCACCAGTATGTAAACTGATTGATTATAAGAAGTTTCTTTACGAAAAAAAGAAGAAGGATAAGGAACAAAAAGCCAAAGCAAAACAGTCTGAGGTGAAGGAAATAAGGTTCACACCTAATACTGACGACCATGATTTTGATTTTAAGGCGAAGCATGCAGAAAAGTTTCTTCAGGAAGGGAATAAGGTGAAATGTTATGTTCAGTTCAAAGGGCGCGCAATTATGTTTCAGGAAAGAGGAGAACTGCTGCTTTTGAAATTTGCTGAAAGGATGGCGGAATTTGGTGCACTGGAGTCAATGCCGAAGATGGAAGGGCGCAGAATGCTGGCTATGTTTTCGCCTAAAAAGAAGAAATAATTCAAATAATCACAATGGCGAATTAAATACATTCGAAAAACTCTTATTTTTATAACCCATATGAATTTTATTTAAAAATATTTGTTGTGATAAAAACTAAATGTATCTTTGCATAATTAAAAAATACAACAAGCATTTAGCATAAAGAAGTTTTCATGGTGATAGGGTTTATAGGGGCTGGCCTGTTCTCAGGCTGGCTTTTTTATTTGTTGTTTGTCCGCATTGCTTCAAAATAATAACGAAAAATTATCTTGTTCTAAAAATTCTAGTTTCACTATTTTTGTAAAAGTTTTCATAGTGATAGGGTTTATAGGGGCTGGCCTGTTCTCAGGCTGGCTTTTTTGTTTCAGATTCATTATATTACATTCAAAATTTTCCTGAGAATGCGTTTCGTGATAATAAGCCTTTTATTGATCTCATTATTTTCTCAAAACATTTCAGCCCAGCCGCTTGCTTCCTTTGTAGATATACAAAATGAGCTCATGGTTTGGGATAAAGGATATATTCACAAGGTTGATTACATGGCACCCAACCTTATAAAAACGGGCAGAACCTGCATACCCTATCTGGATAATTCAAGATCATTCAAAATATACTATAATGGTAGTGTTAAACAGATGAATAATGGCTTCACTAATGCCCTGTTTGTAACGGACAATCTTGTAGCATTTCTCAATCAGAAGTCACTAAATGTATTTGACAGAGGAAATGTAAAAAACCTTACTGGCGTTTGTGACCAATATTTTATAGCCGACAGCATAGTTCTATACCTGGATGCAATAAAGCAGGAATACCGTGCTTACTATAATGGGCAGACTTATTCGGTTGAATCTTTTATACCAGATAGTACATTATCAAGGCTTAAAGTATCAGACAACATCGTAGCGTTCGACAATTTTGCAAATCTGTTCCGGATATTCTACCGCGGACAACTGCTTGCACAGGAAGAATATCCGGTGAGCAGCTTTGAGGCAGGAAGGAATACAGTAGCATATGTTGATATAGACCGTAAATTCAAAATTTTTCATGCCGGACAAACTTATGTGATTGACGACTACCCTCCACTTTCATACAAAGCTGGCGACAACATGGTTGCATTTGTGTCTGCAGACGGGTATTTTAAGGTATTTTATTCAGACAGCGTAAAGACAGTGGGATTTATGAATCCTACTTATCAGGTCACAGACAATATACTCGCCTATAAAGATCCCGGAGGAGCATTAAAAGTATTTTATAAAGGTGAGATAACGGAAATGGAAAGTTACTACCCAAGCAACTTCATTATACAATACAACTCGTTAGCCTACATCAACTCAGGGAATACACTCCGGCTGTTTACAGAGGGTGAAGTATATGATGTAACTAATGCTGAACTCGAAAACTGGTCTTTGAACTATGACGTGGTCACCTACCAGATAGGCCAGGGAATATTTAAAGTTTTCTATAAAGGAACAGAATACTAGTAATATTCTATAGAACTGAAAATCACTATTAGGATATAGCCACCTCTATGTTGCTCCGTTATTTGATTCTGCTGATTCTGCCGTTTTCAGATGGAGATAAAATTCAAAAATCATTCCTGTTTCATGGCAGGAATCTGGATTTCAAAGTTTGTATATCAAAAGATTTACCAGAAGCAGGGAGTACTTTAGAAGCTACAGCGGACTCAATAATTATTCTAGACAAAAATGACCAGCACACTATACAGGTAATCATTTGCGATGAAAATTATTATAGCTGCACAAAGTCAGATACACCTGGATTTTTTATAGAAGATATGAATTTTGACGGCAAAGAAGATTTCAAACTTTTTGAGTCATCTGCCAAAGAAACAAGCAACCCATTTTTTTACTGGCTATACAACCCGTTGTTCAACAGGTTTGAACAGAGCCCGGGGCTAGAGGAAATTATGTCGCCCGTATTTAACAAAGGTTGCAAGTGCATCACTTCAAAATGGAACAAAGGCTCCAATATCAACGGAAAAACCACCTACAAATATATTAACGGCATACTGGAAGTAACCGAAGAAATTATTGAAGAAAACAATGACGGCAATGTATATGTTACAACCCGTAAACAGGTAGACGGACAGCTGAAAACTATATCTAAGAATGTCCTGAAGGAAGAAGAAGAAGAAGAACAGTAAAAGTTCCAGACAAAAACAGCACAGCAAAGAATACTTTAACCTAAAATCGTGACGTAATGTGTATCTTCGGAATAACAAACGAAAAGACATGGAGTTCAAGGGCAAAACAGTAATCATCACAGGGGCAAGCAGAGGCATTGGAGAGGCGATAGCCCTGCGCCTGGCAAGGGAAGGCGCCAACATAGCTGTGATTGCAAAATCTGTTAGAGAAGACCCGAGGCTCGGAGGCACAATTTATAGTGCTGTAAACAAAATTAATGAAGCTGGTGGAAGGGGCCTGGCTGTGCAATGTGATATCAGGGATGAAGAGCAGATTATCAAAGCTGTTCAACAGGCAATTTCCGTTTTTGGCAGCATTGATATACTTGTCAACAACGCATCTGCAATTTCACTGAGCAACACTGAAGACACGGACACCAAAAGATTTGACCTGATTCACGATATAAATGTCAGGGGTACATTTTTAATGACAAAGCACTGTATTCCTTTTCTTAAAAAAGCTGCTAACCCACACATACTTACTCTTTCACCACCCATCAACCTTGACCCCAGATGGATAGAGCCTTACATCGGTTACACCATCAGCAAGTATGGTATGAGCCTGATGACTATGGGCTGGGCTGAAGAGTTCAGGAAATATGCCGTTGCCGCAAATTCACTATGGCCTGTTACCACCATCGCAACAGCCGCTGTAAGGAACTTGCTCGGCGGAGATGCGCTGATTAACAAAAGCCGGAAACCGGAAATACTTGCCGACTGTGCCTACTGGATTCTGCGCCGTTCTTCAAAAGAATGTTCTGGCAACTTATTTTTGGACGAACAGGTTTTACAACAAGAAGGAATAACCACCCTTGAACAATACGCAGTGTCCCCAGGAAGTGATTTACAGGGCGATTTGTATGTTAGCTAGCTTTTATCCGATTTAATTATTTACATTTATCAAAACTCATCTATTGGAGCCAGTATTATCCATTCAGAATATTACGAAAAACTACGGGCCGATACAAGCACTAAAAAATGTGTCATTTGATGTACCCGCAGGCAGTGTATTCGGCATACTGGGCCCAAATGGCAGCGGCAAGACCACCATGCTTGGTATCATACTGGATATTCTAATTGCTGATGCAGGTACGTATAGCTGGTTTGGCGGTATGCAGAAAGACGCAGCACGGAAACAGATAGGATCACTACTGGAAACGCCAAATTTCTATCATTACATGCCTGCAATTGACAATCTTGAAATTACTGCTTCTATCAGGCAGGCAGGCTTGGATGACCGGAACAGGGTACTGCAACTCATCGGGCTGGCAGAAAGAAAAGACAGCAAATTCCAAACCTTCTCACTTGGAATGAAGCAGCGGCTTGCCATTGGAGCCGCTTTGCTGGGCAGGCCAAAAGTACTTGTGCTGGACGAACCTACAAACGGGCTGGACCCTGCTGGAATTGCAGAAATAAGGTCGCTTATAAAAACCCTAAACAAAGAGGGCATTACGATCGTGATCGCCAGCCACTTGTTGGATGAAATAGAAAAAGTATGTACACATGTTGCTATTTTAAAAAAGGGCACCCTTTTGCTTGACGGCCCAGTAAATGATGTGCTACGTTGCGTGGACCAGATTGAAGTTAGGGCGGCAGACCTACTTCAGTTGCAGAACATATTACAGAAGATGAATGGGATTAACAAAATTCAGCTTGCAGATAATTCCTTGCTGTTGACGTGTGCGCCAGGGGTAATACCGGAACAGGTTAATAGCTTCTGTTCAAACAGAGGACTGGTACTTTCACACCTGGTTTTAAAGAAAAAAAGCCTTGAAACTAAATTTATGGAGCTTACCAGCTAGGGCAAAATCATAAAAAGAGATCAGATGAAAGAACTAATTGCGATAGAGTGGATGAAGATCAGGCGATACCGTACCTTTTGGGTATTGACAGGCCTTTTTTTACTGTTATTGCCCATCTGGAACATAGAGGTAGCCTATGGATTTATTAATCTCGGAGGAGGCAAGAATGGGGTAAATTTTTTAAGTACTGCCTACTCTTTTCCGGAAGTATGGGGAAACGTTGGTTTCTGGGGTAGTATTTTTGTGCTATTCCTGTCTATTTTGGTTATAATTATAACTACCAATGAATATACTTACAAGACAAATAGGCAGAACGTGATTGACGGATGGAGCAGGCTGGATTTTTACCATGCAAAAGTGCTTTTGGTATTTATAATAAGCACTGCAGCAACTGCTTATATGTTTTTACTTGGATTCACTTTTGGATTAATCAATTCAGGTTCTGCGGCAAATGTGTTTAGCGAATTACACCAGGTTGGTTATTTCTTTTTGTTGTCGCTCGACTATCTTGGATTTGCGTTATTTCTGTCAATTTGGATAAAACGAAGCGGCCTGGCCATAGGATTATTTCTGCTTTATTCATTTATCATAGAGAACATAGCAAAAAGCATTATCAATCACTGGACGGACTTGCCAGTGGGCAATTTGATGCCTCTGCAGACCAGCGATGAGTTGCTGCCTTTCCCTCTGATGCAGATGGCAAAAACCATGATAGGCCAAGGCCCTACCATATCAATGAATGTTTATGCCGGCGTCACTGTATTCTGGTGTGCTGCCTACTATTTCTCCGGAAAAATGATACTTGCCAAACGAGATTGGTAGTAAGGCTGATAAGCATCACCGGCACGAACTATTTACATTATAGTAGCTAACTATAGCCTGTTATCAATTTTAACACTTAAACGAAGCACTCCGGCTTTTATTTTTTATGAATGTTCTGTAATTTTGTTCTACAAATCAATACATGCTTACAGGGAAAGAACTTATTCTAGCTACAAAACCATATGCTAAAGAAATACGCTGGAGGAGTTGGTACCATACTATTACTTCACTTTTCCTTCTGGTTGGCTCCATATTCGGCGGGCTTTACCTTACAAACATATATGCAAAATTACTTTGCAGTATTGCAACAGCAATAATGTTGTCAAGGTTTTTTATAATATTTCATGATTACCAGCATCATACCATATTGCGCAACTCTTGGATAGCCAACATCATTTTCACAGCATTCGGAATATACATGATTACCCCTCCCAATATTTGGAAGAGGTCGCACGATCATCATCACAACCATAATGCAAAATTATTCAGCGCAAGTATCGGGTCGTTTCCGATTATGACGAAACAGAAATTCAAGGAAGCCACCAAGCAGGAAAGGTTTGCATACTTGGCTATCCGAAGCCCGATAAACATGTTCTTTTCCTATTTCACTACATTCATGTTCGGGATGTGTATTTCCTCATTTATCAGCAGCCCACGCAGGCACTGGGATTCGCTGGTAGTGCTTGCACTGCATTTCTCAATCGGCGCATTTATATTTTATAAATTCGGATGGCTCACTTGCCTGCTTGCCTTTTTTCTTCCTTTCTTTTTGTCGCAGATGCTAGGCGCATATTTGTTTTATGCACAGCATAATTTCCCTGGTGTTACATTTAAAAAGAATGCAGACTGGAATTATACTACTGCAGCGTTAGAGTCTTCCAGCTACATGGAACTCAATCCTTTTATGCAGTGGGCAACTGCCAACATTGGCTTCCACCATATTCATCACCTGAATTCAAAGATTCCATTCTACCGCCTACCCGAAGCTATGGCAGCAATTCCAGAGCTTCAAAAAGCCAAAGTAACTTCCCTGATGCCGTCTGACATCATAGCCTGCCTGAAGCTAAAGGTATGGGATGCCGAGCAAAACAAAATGATAGGTTTTGATGAGATGGAAGCCGCTTAATCAGGCTAATGCTTCTTTGTAGCCTACAATATCAGGAATCCTCCTTTGATTGTTTTTCCAGCGCATCAACCCTTGATGACAGTGCGTCTAAGTTTCGGAAGTGAATATATGCTTTCCTGTATTTGTTGGCGTCGAATGCAGGAGATCCCATATACACGCCGCCCGGTTTTGTAATACTTTTAGAAATACCAGACTGAGCTGTAATAATAGTGTTGTCGGCTATAGTTAGGTGCCCAACAATACCCACTTGTCCGCTGAACATACAGTTTTTGCCAATTTTAGTTGAACCAGCCACAACATTGCATGCTGTAAGAAAACTATTCTCCCCTATCTCTACATTATGGGCAATGTGAACCAGATTATCAAATTTAACGCCCCTGCGCAGTATTGTAGACCCGAACGTAGCTCTGTCTATCGCACAGTTGGCGCCAATCTCCACATCGTCCTCAATTACCACATTGCCTATTTGAGGCACTTTTTTCGCACCCTCGGGCGATGGCTCGAAACGGAAACCATCACTTCCGATAACGGTACCGGAGTGAATAATACAATCTTTACCAATTACCGTCTCCGAATAAATTTTTACACCGGCAAAAAGGGTTGTATTGTCACCAACTACTGCATTCTCGCCAATAAAAACGTGTGGGTATATTTTTACATTGTTGCCTATAACTGCGTTGTCTGAAACCACAGCAAACTCACCGGCATAAATATTATCACCCACCTTAGCTGTATCAGAAATGTAGGCAAGCTTGGAAATGCCCGACTTATTCAGCTTTACCTGATTATACATTTCCAGTAGTGTAGCGAAAGCAGTGCCTGCATTTGCCACCCTTACCAATGTAGATTTGACAGGGCCCGTGGCTGCGAAATCGCTGTTTACAATTACTATGGAAGCATCTGTACTGTATATGTAATGCGTATAAGCAGGGTTGGCCAGAAAAGAGATAGAACCTGGAATACCCTCTTCAATTTTAGATAATTTAGACACCTTAACCTCGGGATCGCCTTCTATTTGTCCTTTCAATATTCCGGCTATTTGCTGGGCAGAAAATTCCATTAATTCAGTTTTGGGGTTGAAAATAAGCTGATGCCTAAATTTAAAACAAATATTTTGAATGCTGCATTTCTATTGAGAACGTTTAAGTGCCATTAATTAGTGATGGCCCCGTAGTTCTTCAGCATTTCATGCAAAATATCCAGCCTCACGTCAGACCAGTTTTTAGAGGTATCTTCTACTGGCAGTTCGAAATTCTGTGCAAAGAAATAAGGATAATTGCGTACATCAGCCTTGTTCATAGACTCTTTCTGTTCCTTTTGATGCTCAATACGCTCACAGAAACCGGTTATCCAGCGGATAAATTTTCCATTCACCTGGCAGGTTCCTGTTTTGTAATACAGATTGTAACCCGGTGTTTCTTCTCTCAGCATCATTGTTTTTACAATCCTCTGACTGCGTTCAGAAACCGGCAATTCTCCGAAATACAGCCTTTTCATAAAGCCGGTTTGCTCATCAGCCGAAATCTGAACAGTGTTATTTGTCCAAAAATCAGCAATATCGCCTGACATCTTCATATTGCCATATTTAATGGTATCCATAAAGTGCTGCAGCCTTGCCGGGCCTATTCTGCGTGCCAGTTCCTTGAAATACGGTTCTGAACTTACCGTAAGCGCCTCACGCAAATTCATGTCTTTATCCCATTCAGGCTTTCTTTTCACACTGTCCCACTTAATTACCAGCTGATCGTCGGGCGCCACAGCAGTTTCCAGAGCAACCAGTGACAGCAGCACTTTAAATGTAGAAGCCGGACAAACTCGCTCCAAACAACGGTCCTTGTTGTAATAGTGAATGGATTCGTGATTGTTATCGCGCATAATAAAGCAGGCCTTCTTTATCCCGGACTTATCAAAGTAACTGCCCCACTCCGGATGTTCTTTGATTCGTGATTTGGCACAGGAAAACACCAACACAGCCATCAAAAATGTGATAGATAAACGATTGCGCATATATAAGAGGAATTTGTGTGTGCAAAGGTAGCGAAACCAGCGAATTGAAAGGCTTGCCAATACTCAGATAATGACGTAAATGTGAAAAATGGATACTGCAACAACGGCTAATATGGACAGGCGGGCCGAATTAAGCTTTTACTGGCTTTGTCCGCTCCCTAACCCATTCCAATACCAAATGAAACTGCTCGTCTCGGCTGAGGTTACTATTGTCCAGTATAAGGGCATCTGCAGCACGGTGTAGCGGGCTTTCCTCCCGGGTGCTGTCAATGTAATCTCTTAGTTCCAAATTGTGCCTCACCTCATCAATGGTAATATGAGGGTTAGTTACGTACATTTCCTTAAACCGCCTCATAACACGCACTTCCGGGTCGGCTGTCATAAAAATCTTCAGTTCGGCATCCGGAAAAACTGCTGAACCAATATCCCGCCCATCCATCACAATCCCTTTCTGCAAACCCATCTGCTGCTGCTGTGCAACAGCAAATTTTCTGACTTCCTTAATTGCCGCCACTTCGCTCACTTTTTCAGCCACGATCATGTCCCTTATATAGGGTTCCACGTTTTCATCATTCAGGTAAATTTCGGAGGTTTTATTTGTTTCGTTATAAATAAAAGCCAGATTGATATTGGATAATGCCTCTGCAACAGATGCCGGGTCTGAAATACTGACCTGGTTACGCAGAAAATATAAGGTAACTGCACGGTACATGGCTCCGCTGTCTATGTAACTGTAACCCAGATGTTTTGCCAGTTCTTTAGCAAGGGTACTTTTGCCACACGATGAAAACCCATCGATAGCAATTATAATATTATGATAAGCCATGTTACAAAGTTACGGTTTTACTGGTTTTATAGGGACAGGCATGCTCTGTAACATCAGCCATAACCTTGAAATAAATACTGCCGGAAACCACCCAAAACGGTGGATATTAATTTTTTCCCTCCAATCAATTTAACAGCCTATTTTTGTGCAGGAAACAACATTCGGGGTTAACCCCGGCATAAATTATAAAATACCAAAATAACAATGCAAGAAGCGGTAAACCTGATGAAGGAACGGCATGCCATAATAAGCGTAGGCGGCGGAAAAAAATCAATAGATAACAACCGTGAAAAAGGAAAAATGCCACCCCGCGAGCGAATCCAGTATCTGATTGATAAAGGAAGCGTGTTTACAGAAATCGGGGCCTTTACCGGGTACGATATGTACCAGGAACATGGCGGTTGCCCAGCCGGCGGAACAGTGGCCGGGCTAGGCTATGTATCGGACCGGCAGTGTGTGATAGTAGCTAATGACAACACTGTAAAAGCAGGAGCATGGTTTCCTATTACCGGGAAGAAAAACTTGCGCATGCAGGAAATTGCCATGGAAAACCATCTGCCAATAATTTACCTGGTAGACAGTGCAGGCGTATACCTGCCGATGCAAGATGAAATATTCCCGGATAAGGAGCATTTTGGCCGTATTTTCAGAAACAATGCACAGATGAGTGCTATGGGCATTCCACAGATTGCAGCAGTACTGGGGAGTTGTGTAGCCGGAGGCGCATACCTGCCTATTATGAGCGATGAAACCCTGATGGTAGAAGGCAACGGCTCCATTTTTCTTGCTGGCCCATACCTGGTGAAAGCCGCAATTGGTGAAGAAGTAGATATTCAAAAACTGGGAGGAGCTGTAACCCATACTGAAATCAGCGGGATAGCTGACTATAAGTTTAAAACTGAGGAAGAGTGCCTGGATCAGATAAAAAGAATCATGGACAAACTGGGAGAGCAGCCCCGCAGAGGATATGACCGTACTACTCCTGTGCCTCCTAAAAAGGACCCGATAGATATTTACAATATAATATCTGCAAAAAACAACAAAAACTTTGACGTAGTTGAAGTGATTAAATGCCTTGTAGACAATTCAGAGTTCGATCAGTTCAAAGAAGACTACGGCAAAACAATTGTATGCGGATATGCCCGTATTGATGGTTGGGCTGTTGGCATTGTTGCCAATCAGCGGCTGGTTGTAAAAAACGGCAAAGGAGAAATTCAACTGGGTGGTGTGATATACAATGACAGCGCAGATAAGGCTGCAAGGTTTATCATGAACTGCAACCAGAAGAAAATACCACTGGTATTCTTACAGGACGTAACCGGCTTTATGGTAGGCAGCCGCAGCGAACACTCAGGCATCATCAAAGATGGCGCAAAACTGGTAAACGCCGTTTCAAATTCGGTTGTTCCGAAGATTACGATCATTATCGGCAATTCTTTTGGTGCAGGCAATTACGCTATGTGCGGCAAAGCTTATGACCCCAGGTTTATTTATGCCTGGCCCAATGCTAAAATTGCAGTGATGGGTGGGGCGCAGGCTGCTCAGACGTTGCTGCAAATTCAAGTGGCAGCACTAAAAGCCAAAGGCGAAACTATAGACCCTGAGAAAGAAAAAGCACTACTAAAAGAAATTACAGACAAATACGACCGCCAGACAACACCATATTATGCTGCGGCCAGGCTGTGGGTTGATGAAATCATAGACCCGCTTGAAACCAGGTCTGTTATTTCAGAGGGCTTGAATGCAGCCAATCACAGCCAGGTTGAAAAGGAGTTTAAGATGGGGGTATTTCAGGTGTAACCAGAAATTTTTCAGGCACTCACTAATTTAACAATGATCGAGTTAAAAAACGTAGAAAAGAGTTTTAACGGCAAGACGGTACTGCACGATGTTTCTGCAAAAATGGAAGCCGGCAAAACCAACCTGATCATTGGTACCAGCGGCAGTGGCAAAACTGTGCTGATGAAAATAATGATCGGCCTTATGTCACTGGACTCTGGATCGGTGCTGTATGAGGGCAAAGACATTACCAGAATGGATGTAAAAGCGCTCAAGGAAATACGCAAGCAAATTGGCATGCTGTTTCAGGGAGGGGCATTGTTTGACAGTAAAACCGTGGAAAACAATGTGATGTTCCCTTTGGACATGTTTACCAAGATGAGCCACCGTGACAAACTGAAAAGGGTAAACGAAGTTTTGGAACGAGTAAATCTGGTAGACACTAACAAAAAATTCCCGGCAGAGATCAGCGGAGGCATGAAGAAACGTGTAGCACTTGCCAGAGCAATTGTCCAGAATCCGAGGTTCCTTTTTTGTGATGAACCTAACTCAGGACTCGATCCTCAGACATCGCTGGTGATAGACAAACTTGTGAAGGAAATAACCACTGAATACAACATCACCACAGTAATCAATACCCACGACATGAACACGGTGATGGAAAGTGGCGATCATATTGTATACCTGTATCAGGGGCGCAAACAATGGGAAGGATCAAATAAGGACATTATTTTTAGCAAGGATGAAAAACTGAACTCGTTCATATTTGCTTCAGAGTTTCTGGAAAAAGCTAAAGAAATGAGTATGCTGGAAGCCGGCACACAGGGAACCAATTAATTTCTACCGCATAGGATGTGGGCTCCAATCGGTTTCATCCTCACATTTCATCGCATTATTGAATTCAAAATAAATGAAATAACACAGCTTTCATAGATATACAATACACATATATGTTAACAACTTTGTCTTAAATTCCGGCAATAGAAAAAAGCCCTAAAATTTCGGGCCTAAAACCCAGTACTCGTATAAAGTTTGTATCTTTCGGGCGGTATGAGCAATCATACCATTTTTTTATAATGTTGGCTCGGCTAGGAGCCTTCAACGCTTGTTGGCAATACAAAATAATATACTGCAATGTTTGCGTATTTAGAAGGAGAACTGGTGTACAAATCACCATCACTGCTCATTTTAGCAGTGGGTGGCGTGGGCTATGAACTGAATATTACTTTACAGACATATGGAAAGCTCCAGAGTAAAGAACAATGTCGGCTTTTTACGCACCTGCAGTTAAGGGAAGACGCGTGGGTGCTTTACGGCTTTGCAGATGAGGAGGAAAGGGCAACATTCAGGCAACTGCTGAATATAAACGGGGTGGGTGCGGCAACTGCGAGAATCATCCTTTCGTCACTAACACCTGAGGAACTGGAAAGAGCAGTATCCAACGAAGACAACAAGGCGCTTGAAAAAGTAAAAGGCATAGGCGGAAAGACCGCCCAACGTATCATTCTGGAGCTGAAAGGAAAGCTTTCAGGAGTGAAAAATACATCGGGGCCGGCAACTGTAAAGCACAATACAACACAGGAAGATGCGTTAATAGCATTGGTGAATTTAGGTATCAACCGAAGTGCTGCAGAAGGTGCATTAAAGAAAATCGACAATATCTCGTCGCTGAGTATTGAAGATATGATCAAACAGGCGCTTCGCGCTTTGTAAAATCAGTAAAAATAAGAGTTTGAAGGAGAATAGTAATTTTGGATATAAATTTTTAATTTTTGTTACCCTGGTCGCTGTAATCGCCCACACTGCGGCGCGCGGCTACAAGCCATTTTTTGTTTTTCATGCATCCGAGCCTGATACAACGACAGGAAAGGACAGCGTATCTAAAAATGATTCTTCCCGTAAACTTAAATTCCCAATTTACGACAGGACAGGTGATCCGGTAATAGACAATGCTATTCCTAAAAGCATTGACCTGAATGACCCAAAGAATGCTAAAAGAGGTTTCGAATACGATCCGGATTCCAACCGCTATAACTATAACGAAAGGCTGGGCAACGATTTTCTGCGTAACCCTACGTACCTGACGCTTGATGAATATGAAAAATACAGGGGCAAGCAGGACGAAGATGCCTACTGGCAGCGCAGGCTGGATGGGCTGATGCTGTTCAACAAAAAGCCTGAACTGCCGCAGATGTACAAAGAAGGGCTGTTTGACAGGATTTTTGGAAACAACACCATCTCAGTTAAGCCACAGGGAAATGTGGATGTAACTTTTGGTGGCAACTGGCAGAATATCAAAAACCCCACGCTTACACAGCGTGCCCAGAAATACGGCGTGTTTGACTTTGATATGCAGATGAATATCAATTTGCTCGCAACAGTGGGTGACAAACTGAAACTGAATATCAGCAATAACACAAAAGCCACTTTTGATTATCAGAATGTTCAGAAACTGGACTATAGCGGAAAAGAAGACGAAATGATCAAGAAAATTGAAGCAGGAAATGTAAGCTTCCCGTTAAAGAGCAATCTGATCAATGGCGTTCAGTCGCTGTTTGGCCTAAAAATGCAGCTGCAGTTTGGTAAACTCTGGGTAACAGGCGTTGTTTCGCAACAAAAGTCGCAGCGCAAAAGCCTTACCGTGCAGGGCGGTGCCCAATCGCAGCAAATCAACATTAAGGCCAGCGGATATGAAGAAAACCGTGACTTCTTCCTGTCGCAGTATTTCCATGACAACTACAACTATGCGCTACAGGACTTTCCGAAGATTCATTCCCAGATCAACATCAGTAAGATAGAAGTATGGATCACCAATAAAAACGGTGTGGTAAACGGAGTAAGAAATATAGAGTGCTTTATGGACCTTGGTGAGTCCAAGCCAAATAATCAGGCGTTAAACAATCCTTCCAGTGCTGTGCGTGGCGGATTGCCAGATAATAATTCAAACTACCTCTACCGCGAACTGCTTCAAAATCAATTCGGAAGGCTACAGAGTTCTGCAATCAATTCACTGGTATCACTTGGGCTGGTGCAAGGGCAGGATTTTGAAGCAACAACCGCCAGGCAGCTTTCACCTTCCGAGTATTCCTTTAACCCCCAGCTAGGCTACATCATGCTCAATACGCAGATGAACTCAGAAGACGTGCTGGGCGTGGCCTTCAGGTATACCTACAAAGGCAAGGTATACCAGGTGGGTGAATTTGCGTCGGACCTGCCGCCGGATTCGACCAATTCAAAAGTGATGTTCCTGAAACTCTTGAAAGGCACCTCGGCAAGGCCAAGCCTTCCGACATGGAAGTTGATGATGAAGAACGTGTATGCGCTGGGTGGGCTGGGCGTTTCCAAAGACAACTTTGTTCTTAATGTACTTTACCAGCAGCCAGCAGGAGGCGATATCAGGTACCTTCCGGAAGGGCCATCTAAAGGCATACCTTTTTTGAGCTTACTGAATCTGGACCGTCTAAATGCACAAAACGAGCCTTCACCGGATGGCATTTTCGACTTTGTTGAGGGCATCACCATCAACACACAGCAGGGCAAGATTATCTTCCCTGTTCTTGAACCATTTGGCAATGACCTATCCAAAACCGCTTTGGGTTCATCACCGGATCCACAATTGCATAAGAAGTATATATTCCAGGTATTGTATGATTCCACAAAAACAGTTGCACAGCAATCGCAGCAAACCGACCGCTACATACTAAAGGGCAGCTACAAATCTTCGTCCTCTTCCGACATATTCCTTGGTGGTTTCAATATACCGCCGGGATCAGTATCAGTTTCTGCCGGAGGCACAAAACTTGTGGAAAATCAGGATTACTCCATGGATTATAATCTTGGTAAGATAAAAATACTGAATACGGGGATATTAAATTCAGGTGTGCCAATCAATATCCAGTATGAAGACAATGCCACTTTTGGATTCCAGCAGCAGAATTTCATGGCTACCAGGTTAGACTATTACGTAAACAATAAGCTAACCATCGGAGGAACCTATATGAGGCTGAATGAACGGCCGTTTACCCAGCAGGTAAGCTATGGGGAAGACCCTATCAAAAATACTGTACTGGGGCTGGACGCCAACTACCAGACAGAAGTCCCTGCGCTTACCCGTGCTCTTGACAAACTACCAATATACTCCACAACTTCCCCATCTTTCCTGAACAGCAATGTGGAAGTTGCCGCACTGCTGCCGGGGCATCCAAAACAAATTGACGCACTGGACCCCGAAGGTGCGATCTATATTGATAATTTTGAAGGGACCAGCAGCAGTTACGACCTTAAATTCCCGGCGCAAAGCTGGGCCATGTCGTCTACACCGTTTGGTGCAATAGGCCCGAACAACCAGATATTATTCCCTGAAGCGGCACTACAGGATCAGCTCAAAGTAGGTAATAACCGCGGCAGGCTGGCATGGTACAATATCGAACCGGCACTTGTAGACAACGGCAGCGGTTCTCCGGCTTATGTCTCGCAGGATCCCAACCAACATTTCATCAGGATGGTGTCGGCAAAAGAAGTTTTTCCTAACAAAAACCTTACAGCTTTCCAAAGCATCCTCTCAACCTTTGACCTGGGATTTTACCCCAAAGATAGAGGGCCATACAACTTTGACGCAACTAATGTCAATAACGACGGATCCCTGATGTATCCTGAAACAAGATGGGGGGGTATTACCAGGCCGGTTGACAATACAGACTTTGAAGCATCGAATGTAGAGTACATTCAGTTTTGGGTAATGGACCCTTTCACTGGAAATACAAATCCAAACGCAAAAGGAGGGTCGTTATTCTTTAACCTTGGCGATGTTTCTGAAGACATACTTAAAGATTCAAGGATGTTTTTTGAAAATGGCATCCCTGCACCATTTGATGCGTCAAAGCTGGACACAACCGCATTTGGTTATGTACCAAAATTTGAGCAGCAGATTACCAGGGCATTCGATAATGACCAGTCGGCAAGAGAACTACAGGATGTAGGTTATGACGGGCTGCCAGACTCAGCTACAATGCCTACCCAGCTGGACGAGCGGCATAAATTCAATGATTTTCTTGTACAGCTGAGGCAAAAACTAGGTGCTGCCAATCCGGCATACTTAGCTGCTTACCAGGATCCGGCAAATGACAACTTTCATTTTTACAGAGGCGGCGATTATGATACAGTAAATAACGGCAAAGGGCTTGGCGTACTTGGCAGGTACAAACGGTACAACAGCCCCCAGGGCAATTCCCCTATTACGTCACCAAATGCATCATTCACATCTTCGGGAACTACGATACCCGAATCAGAAGATATTAACAGGGACAATACACTAAACCAGTCAGAGAGTTACTTCCAGTACCGCATTGACTTCACGCCGAATATGCAGGTAGGAACCAACAACATTATCAGTATACAAGACAACCCCGGTGTAAAATTACCTAATGGAAAAACTGAACCTGAAAGATGGTACCAGTTTAAAATACCAGTACAAAATTTTGACCATAAAATTGGTGGAATTTCAGATTTCCGTTCAATTCGGTTTATACGGATGTTCTTAAGTGGCTGGGAAGATAGCGTAATTATGAGGTTCGCCACGTTGGAACTAGGCAGAAATCAGTGGAGAAACTACAACTACTCACTAAAAGGCGCCGGTGAAAACCTGCCGCAGGTGAACCAGGGGCTCACGGACATGACAGTATCATCTGTGAGCATTGAAGAAAATGGCACCAGGCAACCAATTCCTTATGTCATTCCACCTGGAGTAAACAGGCAGCTGACCACCAACCAGGCGAGTGGTGGCGGATACCTGCAACTCAATGAACAGTCGCTATCGCTAAAAGTATGCGCTCTGCAGGAAGATGACAGGAGAGCAATTTATAAGGAGATAAATGTAGATATGCGCCAGTATAGCTACCTGCGTATGTTTGTTCACGCCGAGTCAGTTGTCGGCGCCCCTCCCATAAAGGATGCTGATGTTAGTTCGTTTATCAGGCTGGGAAGCGACTTCACCAATAACTATTACGAATACCAGATGCCATTGACTATAACCGCACCTGGCATTTCCGACCCGACAAAAATATGGCCTGCGGCAAACGAAGTAAACATTGTACTGCAGGATCTGGTGAATGCAAAGAAAGAGAGGGATTCAAAGGCATGGCCTGTGACAATCCCCTATTATACGAAAGATTCAAAAGGCAACACAATTGGAGTTCTCGGGAATCCTAATATTGGTTCAGCAAAAAACATGATGATTGGGGCTTACAATCCTAAGAAAACAATCCATACTCCGGGAGATGATGGCTTGCCAAAATGTATAGAAATGTGGTTTGATGAACTCAGGCTTGCAGGAATAAACGACAATGCAGGTTATGCCGCTGCCGGCAAGGTATCTGTTCAATTGGCTGACCTGGGAAATGTAAACCTGTCAGGCAGTATGCATACACCGGGCTATGGCAACATTGACCAGAAGATAGACCAGAGAATGCAGGATAACTACTATCAGTATAATGCATCAACCAATCTGAACCTTGGCAAAATGATGCCGCGTAATTGGGGTGTGCAACTGCCTATGTTCTTCGGCTACACTCAAAATGTGAGCACACCTAAATACGACCCTTATAATCAGGATGTGCTGCTGAGCGACCAGCTGAACAATGCAAAGGATGCTTCAACAAGGGACTCAATCAAAAAAGTATCTCAGGACTTTACTTCAATAAAGAGTTTCAACCTTACAAATGTTCGAATTCAGGGCAATCCATCTGCACCTGCTAAAAAAACAAAGAAACCGTGGAGTATTAAGAATTTTGACTTCAGCTATTCCTACAACGATCAGCTGAAGCACAACCCGACTATCGAAAAAGACGAACTTAAAACGCAGAAATACGGCCTGGGCTATACTTACGCCATCAAGTCTAAACCAATCGAGCCGTTCAGGAGAATAATCAAATCAAGGTCAAAGTGGTTCGCACTTATCAAGGATGTGAACCTGACTCCGCTTCCATCTTCCATTTCCATGCGTAACGATGTGACGCGAATCAATGAAGAAACAAAAGTGAGGGATTACAATGACGGCAGCGGCTACACCATCCCTGCTACTTTTTATAAGAACTTTACTTGGAATCGAACATACAACGTTCGCTGGGAAATTATGAGGTCGCTTTCAATGGATTATTCAGCAACGAATATATCCAGAGTTGACGAACCTTATGGCCGTATCAATACTGCTGAAAAAAGAGATTCCCTCTGGAACCGCATTGCAACTTTTGGCCATAACACATCTTATGTCCAGACATTTAACAGCTCGTACAATGTACCACTGGCAAAACTGCCGCTGACAGACTGGATGAATCTGCGACTGGGATACAATGCCAATTACTCATGGACGGGTGCTGCACCAGTTGCTTATGAGCTGGGCAATACGCTGGGCAATACTCAGACCAAAACTGTGACCGGAGAGCTCAATATGACTCAGCTATATAATAAATCAAGATGGCTGAAAGCACTGAATAATCCAAGGTCAAAAACGAAAAAAACGGAAGAAACTAAACCAAGCAGCAATTCGATTGTTGCAAGCAATGTAAAAAAAACTGAGAAAGACCTGCGTAAGCCAGGAGATAAAAAATCTATTGACCTGAATCCTACAGAAAAAAACCCGGGTGCAGACCCAGGTGCCGGGAGCAAGGACAAAACCACCGCAGGCAATAAGAATCAGGACACCCCTGGCAAACAAGACAGTACAGGCAAGGCACCTAATGTAAATAAAAACGATAAGGACAATAAAAATCAGGATAACGAAAAAGATGACGATAAAGTAACAGATCCGAAAATTGAAAAATATGGCTCTATTCTTAAGAACGTAAATACAGCCAACATGAGCGATCAACAGATTGATTCATTGGTTAAAGTGCTCAAAGCACAGGAAAAGGCCAAACTGGCAGCTGAGAAAGCCAAGAAAAAAGCAGAAAGGAAAGCTGCCCGGAAAGCAAGGCGGAGTAAATTACCTGAACTTTCCACTACTGAAGAAATTGCTGGCCACATCCTGACGATGGTTAACCGGGTAACGCTGAATTATACACAAACTTCCGGCACAATTCTGCCTGGTTATATGGACAGTACACGCTTTATGGGTGTGAATAATTACTCAATGGCACCCGGCTTCAACTTTGTTTACGGATACCAACCCGACGCAAACTGGTTGGCCAGGCAGTCAAGCGCGGGCCGGTTGTCGAGGGATACGTTCTTTAATGGGCAGTTCCAGCAAACGTATTCGCGCAATCTGAATGCTACTGCATCTGTACTGCCGCACCGCGATTTCCGAATTGACCTTTCACTGACACAAACCTTTAGCAAATCGCATAGCGAATTGTATGCGGATACAAGCTACAACAAAGACAGTTCATTCCATCACCTGAACCCTTACGAAAACGGATCATTCAACATTTCTTACGTCAACGTAAAGAAGATGTTTACGAATACGGGAGTAAATTCAGCGACTTACAATGAATTCCTGGCCGGCAGAACCATCATCTCAAAACGGCTCGGCACCAGCAATCCTTACACCCATGGTGTACCCGACCCCTCAAATCCCAGGTATTATAAAGGTTACGGGCCTTTTTCTCAGGACGTGCTGATACCTTCGTTTATCGCTGCATACTCCGGCAAGAGCGCAGAGAGTGCACCATTGCTCAGTTACAAACATGATAAAATACAGGACAATCCGTTTAAGTATTTCACACCTCTGCCCAACTGGAAAGTGACTTATAATGGGCTCAGCAAACTTCCGTTGTTCTCGCGTATATTCTCCAGTTTCATAGTGAATCATGGGTATACCGGCACTATGTCAATGAATGGATTCAGCTCGAGCCTATTGTTTAATGACCTGTATGGCTTAGGATTCCCTTCTTTCCTGGATTCAAACTCACACAACTATATTCCATTCTTCCAGGTACCAAACGTAACTATTTCGCAGGCTTTCACTCCGCTGCTGGGATTTGACATGGCCTTCAAAAACAATGTAACTGCTAAACTGGAAGTCAAAAAATCTAAAATGGAAAGCCTTAGCCTGATTGATTACCAGATAGGCGAGAATGAAAGTACAGAATATGTGATTGGAATCGGATTCAGAAAAAAAGGAATTAAACTGCCAATAAAAATACTAGGGGTTAAGAAACTTAAAAACGAACTGATCTGCAAACTGGATATAGGGCTCCGTGATGACAAATCAAGCAACACTTTCCTGGCTAACAACATAAATGTTGTATCGAGGGGGCAAAAGGTCATAAGGATATCACCGACCATTGATTATTCAGTATCACAGAAACTGACGCTGCATTTCTTCTACGACCGGCAGCAGTCAATCCCATATGTATCCAACTCCTACCCCACAACAACCACCCGGGCGGGCGTAACACTTAAATTCCTGTTTGCACAGTAAAATAGGTAATTTAGTTTCATTACCTGGAATAGTATGATTTCACAGATTTAATTGACTAAATTGGCCATTGATGCAAACACGGGATGGTGAATTAATAAAATGAAAGGCAGAAATTATACAAACATATTGCTGGCAGCAGGATTCCTGATTTGCCTGTTGCAGATATGGATGCCCGAATATTACCTGACCGGGGACGGCCCCTGCCATGTAAACAATGCAAAAATACTGCATGACCTGTGGAGCAATCAGAACACCACTTTCTACAATCGTTTCTTTACTGCACAATATTTACCCAACCCAAACTGGCTGTCATCTGTAGCAATAGCGGTTTTACTTTTTTTGTTTAATGGGGCAGTTGCTGAGAAAATATTCCTCTCGGTATATGTATTGCTTTATCTGTTTGGTTTTCTTTTACTTTTAAAAAAAATAAGCGGGCAATCATCATACTGGCTGCTCATCATCTTCACTTTCGTTTTCAATCATGTATTATCAAAAGGTTTTTACAACTACGCATTTAGCATTGCGTTTTATTTTTGGGCAATATGGAGCTGGATCCGGTTTCTGGAAAAAAGAAACATCTCCAACGCACTGCTATTTGTTGCATTCAATTTTCTGGCATTTTTCACGCATCTGTTGGCATTTACCTTCAGTACTTTCACTTGTGCTTTGCTGGCAATATCTTTTGCATGGGCAGAAGCAAACGGAAATCCAAAAAACAATTTCCTGCGTCCACTTTTCAGGAATGGCGCATTTCTAGTGCTTCTGGCTTCACCCTTTCTTATACTGATGCGATGGTTTACTGAGAACCAAGGAGGAATGCAGTTGAAATTAGGAATCTATCCCGACCGGGTTTTAGAGTTAATAAAGTTCATCTATTTAGTAAACATAGATGGAACAGAGCAGTTATTAGCTGCCATAACCGGAGTCAGCCTGATTATCTTTTTCCTGATTGCATTTGTGGCTAACATACGCACCAAACAGATAAACAAATACAGCGGGCTGTTTCCATCCCTGGTTTTTGCAGGTTTTGTTTGTCTCTTTTTTCCTGAAGATTTCCTTGGACGGCTCATACTGATCAGCATGAGAGTGCAGCTTTTTGTTTTTATTTCTTTGGTTTGCTGCATAGGGTATATGCTACCGGCTGGCAAAATTAAAAATACAGCCGGCGTAATGCTGTTTGTATATTTTCTGGCGTTGAGTACAGTTAGAATTCCCGTGAGGCAGGCTGCGGCAAGGGGGGCGGCAGATATAACCTCCTGCGCAGGCTATATTCAGCCGAACTCAGTTGTACTCCCTTTGAATTTCTCATTCAATGGTATAGATGAACAGGGAAAAAGAATTGCCGGCGAGAACTGGTTGTTTGTGCATCCGGCGCAATATCTGGGTGCAGCAAAGGCAGTAATTATTTTGGACAATTACGAAGCCAATATGGGCTATTTCCCGCTTTTGTGGAAAGAAAACGTAAACCCCTATGCTCATTTAAGCCAGTTTGAAGGGATTGAAGGGCAACCGCCATATGTTGATATAAAAAGTTACAAAAACAAAACAGGCGTTACTATTGACTACATACTGATGTGGTGCTATGATTCTTCTGCCCCGAAAAACGAGCATTTCAGGCAATTGTATTCAGAAATAAATATAGGCTACCACCAGATTTATTCATCTGCCTCACGACGAACTGTTTTGTATCAAAAAAACCAATAGGCCTATTTCCCGCACCGGGTTCCCCCGCCCTGTTTTCGCTATTTAGCGTATATTTGTTGATATAAATATCAATTTTAATGACAGTACATTCTTTTCAGGAACATTTCGACAGTCTAATTGATAATGATATTGCAATTGAACCCAAAGACTGGATGCCTGATGACTATCGCAAGACACTGATCCGGCAAATATCTCAGCATGCGCACAGTGAGATCATTGGTATGTTGCCAGAGGGCAACTGGATAACGAGAGCACCCAGCCTGCGCAGAAAAGCAGTATTGCTCGCAAAGGTACAGGACGAGGCCGGCCACGGGCTATATCTGTATAGTGCGGCAGAGACACTGGGCGTAAGCCGCGATGAACTCTATGATCAACTGCACACCGGAAAAGCAAAATATTCATCCATTTTCAACTACCCTACGCTCACGTGGGCCGATATGGGAGCAATAGGCTGGCTGGTAGATGGTGCTGCTATAATGAATCAGGTACCGCTATGTCGTACTTCATATGGCCCTTATGCCAGAGCGATGGTACGCGTGTGCAAGGAAGAGAGTTTCCACCAGCGTCAGGGTTTCGAGATTATGCTCACTCTGGCAAAAGGAACAGAAGTTCAGAAAAAAATGGCACAGGATGCTTTTAACCGTTGGTGGTGGCCGTCATTGATGATGTTTGGCCCACCTGATGCCGAAAGCCCGCACACTGAGCAAAGTGTACGCTGGCGAATAAAGCGTCTGACAAACGACGAACTCAGGCAAAAGTTTATTGACGTAACTGTGGAGCAGGCAAAAGTGCTGGGACTGGATGTACCTGATAAAGACCTGAAATGGAATGAAGAAAGGGGGCATTACGACTTTGGCGCTATTAACTGGGAAGAATTTAAAAATGTGGTAAAAGGCAACGGCCCCTGTAACAAACAACGCCTCGACACCCGGCGCAAGGCCTGGGAAGAAGGGCAATGGGTAAGAGATGCCGCCCAGGCCCATGCACGTAAAAGAAAGGAGAAAATGGCAAAAGCCGCCTGATAAACCAATCGCAATACAACCAAACAAAAACGGATGGAGAAAGAAATAAACAGCAAAAACGAATGGCCGCTCTGGGAAGTATTTATCAGAAGTAAGGCAGGCCTGGACCACAAACATGCCGGAAGCCTGCACGCATCAGATGCCGAAATGGCCATTGAAAATGCACGTGATGTATATACCCGGCGCATGGAAGGTGTGAGCATCTGGGTGGTAGAAAGCAAAAATATTCATGCTTCCGACCCTGGCGATTCATCGTCAATGTATGATCCGGCCGCAGATAAAATATACAGGCACCCTACATTTTATAACCTGCCCGATGAGGTAAAATACATGTAAAATACCGCAGCGCGGCTTTCAAATTAATACAACAGAATAAAGAGCATGCAATCCAATACAAACACAGCTTCCCCATCTGCCGCTGCTGCTGAGGCGCAATTGAAATATACCTTGCAGCTGGCCGATGATGCGCTGATAATAGGGCATCGCCTGAGTGAATGGTGCGGCCACGGCCCTATACTTGAGCAGGATATTGCACTTACCAATACCGCGCTGGATCATCTTGGACGGGCACGCAGCTTGTATCAATATGCGGCAGAACTGTTTAACAAACTTCCTTCAGAGGCAAAAAACAATTTCTTTACTTCAATACCGATGCAGCAGCTTATTGCATCAGGAAATAATATTGGCGAAGACAATCTTGCTTCTCTCAGGGATGGCTGGGATTACAGAAATGCACTGCTGCTGGAACAACCTAATACCGACTGGGCATACACCATTGCCCGATCATTTTTTTACGATGCATTCAACTACCTCTCTTTCAAATGCCTGTCAGATAGCCCAGATGCTGTTATAGCTGCAATTGCAGCCAAGTCTTTAAAAGAAGCTACTTATCACCTGCGCTGGAGCAAAGAATGGGTGATAAGGCTTGGTGACGGCACAGAAGAAAGCCACATGCGTATGCAAAAGGCCGTTGACGATTTATGGATGTATACCGGAGAACTGTTAGCCCCTGAAAAAACTGCCCGGCAAAATGGCGTTGACGGCAGTGCACTCAGGCAACCATGGCTGGATATTATTACAGAGGTTTTTAGTGAGGCAAACATTGCAATGCCTGCCGGAACCTGGATGCAGGAAGGAGGGCGGGACGGGCGCCATACGGAGCACCTGGGGTATATTCTTGCTGAACTACAGTTTATGCAACGGGCATACCCTGGTATGCAGTGGTAATCCCCGAATAAAGCCATATAATTACTTCATAAGTTTCGCTGAATGACTACATCTCTGGTATTGCCCTGCTACAATCCGGCTCCCAACTGGGAACTGAATGTCAGCGGGTGTTTTGCTCAGGTTTGTAATGCCATTGGCGAAAAAGCGGAACTGATAATTGTTGTAGACGGCACCGAAGGAACCGTTTCGAAAGAGAGCCTTGCATACCTGAAGCAAACAATACCCGACCTTACTATTGTACAATACGAAAAGAACAGAGGCAAAGGATTTGCGTTGCGGGAGGGCATAAAAATCGCAAAGGGAGATATCATCATCTACACAGACATTGATTTCCCATACACAATTGAGAGCATTTGCAATATCCATAACGGACTTGCGGCCAACCAATATGATGCGGGAATAGGTGTGAAAAATGAGGCCTACTATGCAAAAGTACCGGCAATAAGGAGGTTCATATCGTCCTTCCTTCGCGCACTCATCCGTATTTTTCTGTCTATGCCAATAACAGATACACAATGTGGCCTAAAAGGATTTAAGAGAGAAGTAGCCCCAGTTTTTCTAAGCACCACCATTGACCGGTATTTATTTGACCTGGAATTTGTGCGTATGTGCTTTAAGGCAAAAACTTATCGTTTGAAAGCGATACCCGTACAGCTCAATGAAAATGTAACCTTTCGAAAAATGAATTATCGTATCTTATTGCCCGAAATGGTTAATTTTCTCAAGTTGCTTCTCAGGTAATATTACAGATGGGCCGATTAAAACAAAATGCATGGTTTTTGCTTGCCATACTGTTTGCAGCAGGGATTACCTATCTTATTCTTTCAAACATTATTCTGAATGCGTCTCATGCAATACCTGAATTAGGTGGCGATGGAGGTAAAAATACATTTACCTACCTGTATCATTCCATGTACGGAAAAGGCTATTGGTTTGAGGGCATGAACTACCCTTACGGAGAGCATATAGTCTATACTGACGGGCAACCTATACTTTCAGTATTGTTTGCCAGTTTGCACAATGTGACAGCGGAACAGGCGCTAACGGTATTATGGTTACTGATAGGGTGCAGTTATTTTCTTTCCTTCATATTTCTGTACAAAATACTCTGTAGGTTTAAAGTATCACCATTTCCAGCTATACTATTTGCAGGGCTTATTGGTTTACTGTCACCGCAATTGCCACGCCTGCAGGGGCATTACGCGCTGTCTTATACATGCATTATACCTATGTTATTTTACTGGACTATCCAGTACCACGACTCACTTAAATGGCGATACCCAGTTTATATTTTTCTTACCGGGGCCATTATGTCATTTTTCCATCCGTATTATGCTGCCATGATGCTCGTATGGGCAGGCGCATATAGTGCGGGTTATGCATTAATCAAGAAAGAAAAACTACTTAATAAGGCAAAAGCCACAATTCCGCTTTTGGGTGCTGCCATTGCAGTTCTGGCGGTGGTTGCAGTTGTCATGAAATTAACAGACCCTATAACCGACAGGCCAGTAACACCCTTTAATGCCTTTTATGAAACCTGCACCCACATCAAAAATTTAATCACTTCTGTTCATTCACCATTCTGGCAGGCACCCACGGGCAAGCCGGTATTTTATTTTGTGACAGAAGGCGGAGAAGGGTATTGTTATATTGGCGTCGTGATTTTCCTTACTCTTGCTGGAAGTTTATTCATTTCGGCAGGAAAAAGCCTTAAGCAAAAAAGAATAACCCTGATAGCGGAAGATAGTGGATTTTCACCCGTATGGCTGGTGATTGCGGTTATTGCGTTACTATTCAGTATGGGTGTGCCGTTTATATGGCACATGGAATGGCTAATGGATTACATTTCGTTTTTTAAGCAGTTTAGGTCGCTCGGTAGGTTTAGCTGGATTTTTTATTATATCGCTGCTGTCTATACTGCCGTGGCCATACACAACACTTTCAGGTCTTTTCTGGACAAACGGCGATATTTACCTGCTTACGCTCTTCTGCTCACTGCACTAAGTATATGGGGGTATGAAGCTAACGGATACGTAAAGTATGCTCACTGGTTATCGCAGGGATCATTGTACAACTACAGGTTGCTATTTTCTGTTGACGAAACTAATTGGGAAAATTTCCTTAAAGAACACAATTCAAACAAAGACAATTTCCAGGGCATACTGCTGCTTCCCTTCTTTCATGTGGGTACTGAAAAATTATGGTTGGGCGATCCTGACTGGCTGATGATACTGGGCGGCAAGGCAGCGCTTCAGCTGCACCTGCCCATAGTGGATGTGATGATGTCACGATCTTCATGGTCGGCAGCAATGAAACAAGTAAAAACGGCCGGTGGACGATACGTTGAAAAACCACTTCTTGATGACATCAAAAGCAACAAGCCATTTCTGTTGATGCAACTGGACTATGATACGCTGGATCATGACCAGAAGGTGCTGCTGGAAGCATCAGATCTTATAGGTCTCAAATCCCAATGCTATGTTTATGCCTGCTACCCTGACAGGCTCAGAAAAATTTACAAATCAGGTATAGACAGCATCAGCAGAATTCTTCCGTTTTTGGCAGGTACCGATACAATTATAGGCAACGCTACTAATTGCTACATCAACCATATGGATGACGGACATAGCGAACAACACATTTTCGGCGCAGGAGGCGGTAACGTTATTGAAGGCGACAGCAGCTACATCGCAACTCTGCCGATTACACCGCTGAAAGACAGTGAACTGTATGAGTTTTCGTGCTGGGTATTGCTGGGCAATAAAGACTACCGGTCGCCATTCATAACGCTGCAGCAATTTGACAGAAACGGAAAAATGATCAGCCACCCTGACGTACTTACTAAGCGCAGCACCGATAATTACGGTATGTGGTTCCGCACATCAGCCTATTTTCAACTGCAGGCCGGATGCACTTCAATCCGCTGCAACCTGATCAATATGCCACACCCTTCCTACTTTGGCATGGATGAGATACAACTGAGGCCGGCGGAATCTATTATCATTTCGAAAAGCACCGATGGGAGGGTTACGGTAAATAATCATTTTGTCAGGTAAGCACTGTTTGGCGTAAATATTTTTAAAGTAATTTTATTCCCAGAAGTTGATGAGCAGAATGATATGACTAAGGAACAAGTGATGAAATGGCTGGAAGATGTAAAGGACCCTGAGGTTCCTGCACTCAGTATTCTTGATCTTGGAATCGTAAGAAATGTGCTTGTAACCGGCGATAATGAGAATTCATCAGTAACCGTTTTTATCACACCCACATACAGCGGCTGCCCTGCAATGGACGTTATTGCCATGAGCATACGTATGTTGCTTGCCGGGCACGGTGTCAAAAAGCTGGCAATAGAACAGCAACTGAGCCCTGCCTGGACTACAGACTGGATGACCGATGAAGGAAAAAGGAAACTTAAAGAATATGGCATTGCACCACCTAACAGAAAAGCATTTCAGCCATTAGGGCTTTTCGAGGAGGAAAAGGTAAGCTGCCCCCGGTGCAGCAGCGACGAGACGGAATTGGTAAGTCAGTTTGGGCCCACCTCCTGCAAAGCACTTTATAAGTGCCTGTCGTGCAAAGAACCTTTTGAACATTTCAAATGTCATTGATTCGCAGTTCCCCTTCCAAAATATGGCAATAAAATTGTATTATTTTATTGTTTATCTAAACTATTCATTATCTTTAAAAAAAAGAGATTATGAAAATAACATTTACGCTGGTTTGTTGCATAGTTCTTTCTGCTTTTGCTGCTAAGGGTCAAATTTTCTGGAGCGAAAACTTCGAAAGTGGCACCACCGGAGGATTAGGTGGGCCTACAACACTTGTTTCTGCATATAGCGGCCCCGCGGGTTTGTGGACTTTGACAGTCACAGGTACCGAAGGCCCATCCTACAATCAGTGGTATGTAAGCTGCGCAGAAAACGGGCACACAACCGGCGGTTGCGGCACAGCCTGCTCTACCGGCACGGGCATAACTGGAGCATCACTCCATGTAGGCTCAACTACCATCGGTGACCTTGGCGCAAGTTATGATGCCGGAGGATTGGCTAACACAACGACAGATAGGCGCGCAACCTCACCTGTTATAAATTGTACTGGCAAATACGGAATTACATTGAAATTCTATTACACCATGAATGGCCAGGCAGGCATAGACTATGGAACCGTTTGGTACTACGACGGATCTACATGGAGTTTATTAGCCAGCCCTCCACGAACACCTGCCATTTGTCTCGGAGGCCAGGGATATTGGGATCACTATTCTGTAGCACTCCCAGTCAGTGCCGATAACAACGCAAATGTAAAAATTGGGTTCAGGTGGGTAAACAATAATGACGGTGTAGGCACTGACCCTTCATTTGCGGTAGACAGTGTAAACCTAAGCACAGCAACAACCACTGTTGCTCCTACTCCTCTTTTTACGACCAGTGCTGCTACAGGCTGCCCCGGAGATTGCATTAATTTTACCAACACCAGCACTGGCACGGTTGACAGCTTTACATGGTCTATGCCGGGAGTTACAATTGCTACGCCCCACACATCTCCTGTTTCAGTTTGTTTCAGTGTTGCCGGCACTTATACCATGACACTCACCGATTACCGTAGCGGCACGCCCTATACGGTAAGCCATACAGTCACTATCAATCCTTTGCCCGCAGCAATTACCGGCTCTCATACAGTATGTGTGGGGCTAACCATCCCGCTGACTAACACCACAGCCGGCGGCGCATGGAGTAGTTCTACCCCTGCTATTGCTACGGTTGGATCGTCAACAGGAATCGTTTCCGGGCTAACAGCAGGCACAACCACCATTTCATACACGCTGCCAACTGGCTGCTTTACTACATATACAATGACAGTAACCCCGGCTCCTTGTACAACCGGAATTGAACTTACACCAGGAGCGCCAACAGGACTGGATATCTATCCAAATCCGGCAGCGAATGAGCTTACAGTCCAATGTGGGGCTGCAACTTATCAATCTTTCACTATTACAAATGAGCTTGGACAAACTTTAATTACCGGCAAACTCACTCAAACAAACACTAAAATTGACCTCAAAATCCTACCTCCCGGGCTGTACTACATAAAAGTAAAAGGCTCTGACGGAAATACTGTTCGAAAATTTGACAAATTATAATTCTCATCTTAAGGCAAAAATAGCTCCTTGTACAAAGGAGCTATTTTTTGTATAGAAAACTGAGCAATCTACCTGAAATCGAAGCTTAATAATTAATTTTGAGCAGGAATGATGCAGTTATACCCGGCGCACGCAGCCGAATCACTTGAATTCAATAAAATATGCGGCCTGCTGCTGGGCAAGTGCCGCACTGATAGTGCCCGCGAACGTGTGGCAAACATCCGTTTTCATACCCGTATGGACCATATGGAAAAGGAACTGAATCAGGCCAATGAATTCAAAACGATCATTAAACTAGGCACTGATCAATTCCCGAATGATTTTACACGCAACCTGCAAAAGGAACTTAAACTGCTGGCAATAACAGGTGGTGTGCTCAGTGGCGAACAACTGTTGGCATTAATGCAGCTGGCGCTGAATATTAAAGACATTCTGCAGTGGTTCAAAAAAAATAACGGGCTTTTTCCTTACCTGGCAGCAGTGAGTGAAAGAATCACGTTTGAAAAGAAAATTGTAGAATCGGTGTCTGCTGTAATAGATGACAGCGGCGTGGTCAGAGACAATGCCTCGGCTGAGCTGATGAAAATAAGGTCAGAGCTGGGCAAGGTAAGGCACGAAGCCAGAAGGACATTTGAAGGTGTGATAAGGCGGCTCAACAAACAGGGATATCTGGCAGATATTACAGAGAGCTTTTTAAACGGCAGGCGCACTGCCGCCATATTAGCCGAATACAAGAGGATAGTAAAAGGAATTTTGCATGGCGAGAGCGACACTCAGAAAACTGTATTCATAGAGCCGGAAGAAACAATAGAACTCAACAACGAGATATTTTCGCTGGAACATGCGGAGGCAAGAGAAATACACCGCATCCTTGTGCAGGCTACAAAAGGCCTGGCGGTATACCATCCGTTGCTGGAGGGCTACTATCATGTGTGCGGCATTTACGACTACATACGGGCAAAGGCTCTGCTGGCTGTAGACATGGATGCAAACATGCCCCGGATGAGTGTACATCCGGTAGTACAGCTTGTTAAGGCTTATCACCCGCTCTTGCTACTGCACAACAAGCAACAGCATAAACCAACAGTACCGTTGAATATTACGTTGGACCGGCAAAACCGGATTCTCATTATCAGTGGCCCCAACGCAGGCGGCAAAACAGTATCCATGAAAACAGTGGGGCTGCTGCAACTCATGGCTCAGGCTGGATTACTGATTCCTGCCGATGAACAATCGGAAGTGGGTATATTCAAACAACTGATGGTGCAGATTGGCGACACCCAGTCTATAGAACACGAGCTCAGCACCTATAGCGCCCACCTGCGCGACATGAAACACTTTATGGACTTCGCATCAGGCAAAACACTTTTTTTTATTGACGAACTGGGCAGTGGTTCAGACCCCAATCTGGGTGGTGCATTTGCCGAGGCTATAGTTGAGGACCTGGCAAAGAAGCATGCACTGGGCATCATCACCACCCACTACCTGAACCTGAAGGTGATGGCCGGCAAAGTAAAAGGAATATTTAACGGTGCCATGGCTTTTGACGAAGAACATCTTGAACCGCTGTATAAATTGGCCATTGGTAAGCCCGGCAGCTCTTACACTTTTGCCATTGCGCAGCGCAGCGGCTTGTCTGCAGAGGTAATAGAGCGAGCAAAACAGCTTACGCAGCGCGAGCATTTTAAGCTGGATAAAATGCTGCACCAGACAGAACAGCAGTCTGTAAAACTGACCGATAAGGAAAAAGAACTCGACCGCCTGATTGAGCACAATGAAAAGCTGAAAAAAAAGTATGAAGAACTAACAGACAAAGAAAAGCTGAGGCAGCAGCACGAAACGCTGCGCCTGCAAAACAAAATAAAAAAAGAAGAGCTGGATTACCTGCGCGACACAGAAAGGAAATTCAAACAGATCATACACGACTGGAAGAAAGCAGAGAACAAGCAGGAAGTGATCAGCGCAGCTGAAAATGTTTTGTTCAGAAAAAAACAGGTGCAGAATAATGCGGCTGCGGCAAAAAAAGCAGACAAGAATTATGAAGTAGTAGGCGGCAAGCCAAAGATCGGGGACTTTGTGCGCAACAAAGAAAACCACCAGGTGGGTACACTTACTGAAGTTAAAGACAAACGCACAATAGTAAAAATAGGCAACCTGCCCTTCAATGTAAACATTGATGAATGGATCGTGGTAAGAAAAAAACTAAAGCCAGCCTCAGGCAAAAATCAAAAAAATTAAAAGCCTACCACCCCCCAGTCAACCACTCAACCAATCAACCAATCAATCAACCAATCAACCAATCAACCACACTAGTAGGCGTAATCTGACAGATACTCATAGTAACTGGTCAGGGTGCCGTTTTCGCAGATAGTAGCGCGATCCAGTATATCGCTTTTGCTTTTCAGTAGCTCAGGCAGAATATATTTCTCCAGGTGCTGACCAAAATATTCAGAGGCATCCCGTGGCAGCTCATTGGGCAGATTGTCCACAGCCATAATATCTATAACATTGCCTGTATTCTGATAAGGCGCCGTTTTTTGAGTTGTAACCCTGTCAATACCATACACCGGATCGGCAATGGTAGATGAGCCTACATTTATGGGTACAGACCCATCTATATCGCAGGTAATATCAGATATAACACTGATGCGCCAGTCTTTGCGCCTGATGTCTTCTTTTTCAAACAGGCGCGCAATGTCATGATCCCAGTAAATACCGTTCATGAGTATATCTGTCTGGTGAACGTAGGATGTAAACAGGCACTTATAGGCCTGTGGATTTGCATGGAAATCGTCGCGGTGAAACAGGTTGTTGTCTTTGCGGGCGTAGAGCGAGCTGCCTTTCAGGTGCGTAAACACAGGGTACTCATACTCATGCGATATAAAATCAGCAGGCTCTACCGGCTCAATATCCAGCCGGGCCAGCACATCCAGCACACCTGTAGCCACCTTGCCTGATCCTGTCAGTGCTATCTTGATATTAGGCAGCTTAAGGTGTTCATATGATTCCAGCAGCTCCTCATAGTCCTTTACTTTATGGGCTGCCGGCAGTGTGTATTTGCCGGTTTTCCTGCCATAAGCCATCAGGCCATTATGTGCCCCCACTATGCCGGCATAATAACCAAACCCCAGTATCCGCTGTTCATCGGCGTAGGTAAGGCATTCGTAATCTATCATTCTGATGCGCTTGCTGATCAGTACCTGCATCAGACCTTTGTTATGTTCCTGTTTTTTCTTAGTGTGCGAAAAGAAAAAGTACGTTTTGCCGGGTTTCAAAAAATCAACCGGTACTTCCTTCACCCCTATCAATATGTCGCAGCTGCTCATATCATCTGTCAGCTCAATACCCTCAGCAGCGTATTCTTCATCCAGGTAGCACCGTGTGGGTGATGGCTCCACAACAATCTTGATGCCGGGATAATTGGCGTGTATGTAGGTGCATTGGCGTGGGGTAAAAGCCACACGCTCATCCGGCAGTTTTTTTCTTTCTCTGATCAGGCCTATGCGGATCATCTTTAGTAATTTTGCCCTACCTCCTGGCAGGCGGTGCAAAGATAAGCCTCTCCCCCGCCCCAGCCAAAGGAAGCAGCAAACAGCATTTTATGAACAACTACTTTGAACTGTACCATATGCCCGAAACTTTTCATCCCAATCAGGCTGAGGTAAAGAGTAAATTTTATGAGCTCAGCAGGCTCTACCACCCCGACAGGTTTGCACAGGCCGGCGGCCATGAGCGAAGCAATGCCCTAAAAGTATCTGCTATGAACAATGAGGCGTACAACACCCTCAGAAACAGCGACGCCACAATGGCATATATACTTAAATTACATAACCTGCTCGAGGACGAGGAAAAATACACCCTACCCAACACCTTTCTGATGGAGATGATGGACCTGAACGAGGCATTGAGCGATTTTGAATCCACTGTCAGGGTGAGCCCCGCCGAACCCAGGGTGAGCCCTGTCGACCCCCCTGAAACCAGCGATGCCTACCAAATGGCTGTAAATGCCCTGAATGAGCAAATGGAGCTGTGGGATGATGCCACAAAACTGCTCACCGCCCGTTTTGAAAAAGGGGACAAAAGCAACGAATTACTGCTGCAGATAAAAGATCAGTACTTCCGGAAAAAATATCTGTTGCGCATTAAGGAAAGAATTGATAAATTTGCGTCCCGCTGAACATAATTCATGGTATGCCGCCAAAGCCATGGTACAAAATTAGTTCTGCAATTGCCCGGATGGCGGAATTGGTAGACGCGCTAGACTCAAAATCTGGTTATCGCAAGGTAGTGCAGGTTCGATTCCTGTTCCGGGCACTTTGATTATCAAGCAGTTATGCATTAGCGTGACTGCTTTTTTTATACCCACTACAACAAAATGCCTTGAAATATGCCTTGATGCTAGAGTAGCTACTGTAGTACAAACTGTTAATCGTTACATTAAATTTTTAGTGTGGATTGTCTGTTGTATCTGTCAATTTCATCACAACAGCCTTTATACAACCAATATGTTTCTAAGTATAGTACATTTACGGTATGTCAGTAATACTATTCACTTAATTCGTAGTTAATTGATGAAAGAGGAATTCAAACATATTGAGTTATTTGCTGGTTGTGGAGGAATGTCGATTGGACGAACATGCAGAAAGGATGGAAAAGCTTCTTAAATCAAATTTTGAAATTCCTGTTTGGTCGCTTACGACAAGGGTAAAAGATTCGCGTGAAAGAGCAAGGCGACTCAGGGAATTTCGCACCGGAAAATGCAAAATTATTACCTGTTATGATATGCTTAATGAAGGTGTTGACGTACCAGATGTTGATTATATTGTCTTTTTAAGAGTTACCCATAGTCGGGTATATTTCCTGCAGCAACTTGGGAGAGGCTTGCGATACAAGGAAGGCAAAACTCTTATGGTGCAAGATTTCGTGGCCGACATTAGACGGATAAAGACCGTTAAGTCATTTCAAATGTAATTTGAGGAAGCTCGAAAAAATGAAATTGAGGACTTATATATCAACAATGCGTTTGGTGTTCATTTCTCTTCTGAGCAGACAACCAACTTTCTTGATCTTGTATCGAAAGATATTTCGGAGGAGATGGAAGAAGACGAAGAAGTTTATTTATGCGAAGTATGAACGCGATAATATCTACATTGTATGATAATTGGAACGAAATTGTTCCTAGGTAGAGCACAAAAATGAGAGCGAGAGCTGCGAGCGATGCCCTCCCGAACTAATTTTCACTATGTCCAAGCCGAGTGTTCATCTCCAGGCACTCGGCGGCAATCAAGGCTCTATAGGTGTATCTCACCCCCTCTGGCCTTACTTTCTAACCAACTGCCCCCTCGCAGGAAAAAATCGCACGAGAAAATTCCCCTGCTCGCCTCAATCTCTGCCTCGCCACAACAAAGCCAGCATCCAATCTAATTAGCCTCTTCCATCCAGCACTATATAGTTTTTTTTCAAAGCACCTTCAGGCAATAAAACAACTGAGAAAGAAACGGCTGAATACATGAGACACTGGCAAACAGCAAAGCACTTCGGATCTTCTAAAATTGAACAGGAAATATTTTTTTCTACATGGCAAGAAACTGTTTTTTCTCTGAAAACAACACGCACAGCAACCATGTAAATACTCAAAAAAAACCGACAAATTAGTGAAGCATTTCCAACCGCACACTACTAATAAAAGTAGCACCAGTATTGAATTTTAGACAAAAGTAACAAAATGAAAACTAGTAGTTTTTTAAATGAAACAGTTACTTAACTTACACCCGATTTAATGGTGATAGTGTTTTTCGGGCTAGTCTGTTCTCAGACCGGCCTATTTTTTTTCAGACCGTTTTTTTTTCAACAAAATGCATGGCAATTAGCGATGTAATCATTCAGGTTCAGGAGTCGCAAAAAGCACTTTTGCACACAAGCATTTTCAGTTTCTAAGACCGATGACTAGCATTCTCTCTACGTTGTCTAAAATCAAAGCTTCACTTTCACAACCAGAGGCAATAATCAACTTTCTCAAAATTTCATATAGCGCAACACCACAAATCCGCCCTCCAGCACCGTCGACTCTGCAAGTTCTAACTTTTGGTTTACAGGCAGATTGGCAACATCCAGAAAACGACGTCCTGCCCCGGCTATTACCGGATGGATGACAATATGTAGTTCATCAACCAGACCCAATGCAATCAGTTGCGAAGGTATATCTACCCCACCAGTGGAGATATTACCACCATCCTGCCGCTTCAGTTTCATCACCTCCTCCCTAAGATTACCTTAGATAATCTGCGTATGCATTCCTTCATTTCTGTTCAGCGTATGCGAGCACACCACTATGTTTTCTACTGACGTAAATGCCTGTGCAAAATCATTGACTGCCTTCGTGTTTCCTATCTGATCTTTTGCCACGTTTGGCCAGTAGGGTACCATCAGTTCATATGTCTTGCGGCCATCTATTGTCAGGTTGATGCCAAATATCAGCTTTCTCATATCGCTTTGTAACACCTGAAATTAATTCATTCCTCAGTATATCGATCATATCGCTGCAATGAACTTTAATAAAATCAAAGGCTGAAATAACAAATAAATCCTGTCTCAATAGGCGGCACCCAATCCCATTATGGGAGCCGACTCCCATAATGGAGCTGATTCCAATATACAAACTTTCATAACTCACTGTATTCCAATAGAAAAGCAATTCTGGCACCATTTTCGCCTATGTGTGGCTGAACTATTAATCTTATTTCGAAATGGCATACATGATCAAATTACTCGTAGGGCTGGCAATCATTGTTACAGCGGTCGGCACCAGCCTGATGTTAATCGTTGGCTTCCTCTACGCATTAAGCTAACGCCCTGTACAAAAGCTAAGACACACACTAACAATACATAAATCATGAGTAACTCAGAACAAAACAAAAAAAACAAACGCATTCCTACCAGACAGCAGGCAAGCTGCAAGAAAGCAGTTAAAAGTATATTCTCAACACTGAGCATACTAATAGCCTTACTGTATTCATTTACGCAAAGCCATGCCGCCACTTACTATTCCGGTGCTACAGGCGCGCTGAACCTGGCCAGTTCGTGGTGGTCGGCCAGAAATGGAACAGGCACTCATCCGTCCAACTTTAACGGCTCCGACATTTTCCAGATCATCAACAACACTACTCCTACACTCACCGGCAACTGGAATCTGGGTTCAGGGGCTTCGGTAGTTTTAGGCGACAGTTCCTCATCCATAACCTTCGTAATCCCTAACAACTACTGGATGCAAGGGCAAATAACCGTTACCACAGGCGCTACGTTAGATGTTAAAAACAACAATTGCCCTACAATCAATTCCTGCCAGATTGGAAGCACTGTAGAGTTTTCAGGATCTTCATCACAAACCATTGCTGTTACCAGCTATTACAACCTGACGGTAAACAATTCAAACGGAATTGACCTGGGTACAAGAAGTGCAGATACTGTGCGCGGCACACTAAATTTCATATCAGGCTCTTTAACACTTAACACATCAAGGCTGGTACTGACTGGAAATGTAACAGGCATGAACGGCACCAACTGCTTCACCGGCAACAGTGGCGGCACTGGCACTGGCCCAGATGTATTTATTTTAAGCAGCGGAGCAGCAGGCACTATTTACTTCGATCAGTCTACCTTCAACAACAGCGACAGAATTGATTCGTTTCTGGTAGGCCCGGGAAGTTCTGTGATAATCGGCAACCGTTTTACAATCCGCAGCGACTATGTTTTAAATGGCACAGTTGACAATAATGGCAACACTATTTATGTAAGAGGCAACATTTCAGGTGCAGGCACAGAAACAGGCAGCGGATGCGACAGCATGGTAAGTACTACCAGCACAAACAATAGGCGCTGTAACGCTGAGCAACCTGAAACTGAACGACGCCAACGGTTATGTAACCAACGGTAATCTGGCCATAACAGGCGCACTGACTTTCATGAACGGAACGATGGATATTACCGGCGATTCAATTGTATTGGCGGGCTCCGTAAACGGAATGTCATCCGCCAGGTATTTCTCTGGCAGCGCCACATCTGCACTCTCCATCAACTCTACCGGTACAGCCGGAACAATATTTCTGGGAACAACCACCTCAACACGTACTCTTAGAACATTTATTAATAATACAGGTGGCACAACAACACTTGGCACCCCTCTTATCATCACTGGCAAACTATCTTTAGATGCAGGAACTCTTGCAAATAACGGCAATGCCATCAGTTTATCAGGCAGTATTGCCGGAACCGGAACCCTTTCCGGCACAGGCACAACTACCCTTACGGGTTCCGGCAGCACGATATCCGGTGTTAGCCTCACCAATCTCACTTTAAACAACACTTCAGGATTTACACTCACCGGCAATCTCACGGTTACCGGCCAGCTTACACTTACAGCAGGCAATCTTGATATTAGCTCATACAATCTTACTTTCGGCCCTTCTGCTCCGGCAATTGCAGGAACGTTCTCTGCATCAAAAATGATTATTGCCAGCGGCGGTGGAACAGTACGCAAATCAGCAACCAATGCTGCAACCGCATCATTTATGTTCCCTATCGGAGACAATACCGGAACAGTTGAATATTCTCCCATTACCCTTACCTATTCAGGTGGTTCGTATTCAGGGTACAGCAGTGTGCGCGTTGTAAATGCAAAACACCCCTCCAACGCCAGCTCCACAAATTACCTCAACAGGTACTGGAGCGTAACTCAAAGCGGATTTTCAGGCTCCTGGGGCTGCGTGGTTGTAGCAACCTACCTGAGTGCAGATATTGCAGGTACACAATCAAACATTGTTATGGGCAAATGGGACGGCACCACTCCATGGACACGCTTCACAGGATCTAACTCAGGCTTTGTGCTTACTTCTCCTATAACTACCTTCTCAGATTTTACAGGCATCAGCGATGGTAACCCTTCAGTTACTGTCTCATCTAGTGCATCAACAGTTTGTTCAGGGACATCAGCAACCCTTACTGCGGCAGGAACCGACACACCTTCACTCTCCTACACCTGGGCACCATCCGGGAACCTATCTGCTACAACAGGAGCAACGGTTACCGCGACACCTGCCGCAACAACTGTTTATACTGTAACTGTGACTGATGGCAATGGATTCACTGCTACAGCCACAAAAACAATTACAATAGGCGGCGGACTAACAGTAACAGCTTCTGGCGCCACTGCCATTTGCTCTGGCTCGTCTGCAGCAGTCAGCACATCGGGCGGCACTACTTACAACTGGGCACCAGCCTATGGCCTGTCTGCAACCACCGGTTCAGGTGTTACTGCGGCACCAGCTTCAACCACAACTTATACAGTTACCGGATACACAGGCTCATGCAGTAATCAGGCATATGTAACAGTTACGGTAAATCCGGCCCCAACCGTGGTAAATGTAACCGGCGGCGGCGCATATTGCGGCGGATCTACAGGCGTTAGCATCGGCTTAAGCAGTTCCACATCCGGCACTAACTACCAGCTGCGTTTAAGCGGCTCAGCCGTTGGCAGCCCTATTGCTGGCACAGGGTCTTCAATAAATTTCGGTACCAAAACCACAGCAGGAACGTATACAGTACTTGCAACAAACACATCCGGCGGATGCACGGCTACAATGAATGGCAGTGCAGTTATCACATCCGGAACACCACCTTATAAATTTACAGTTACAGGAGGCGGCAGTTTCTGCCCCGGCGGTTCAGGTGTTGCCGTAGGCCTGGTTGGCACTGTTTCAGGATGCAACTACCAGCTGTACAATGGCCTCACCGCCACAGGCAGCCCAATCACCGGCACCGGCGCCAGCATCAGTTTCGGACCACAAACAAATACAGGCACTTACAAAGTAATAGCCACCAATAATACAACAGGCTGTACCAGCACTATGACTGACAGTGCTATTGTCAGCAACTTCACACTACCAATCGCATACAACGTAACGGGTGGTGGCAGTTTTTGCGCCGGTGGCTCCGGCCTTCATATCGGCCTCAGCGGCTCATCAACAGGTGTAGTGTATCAGTTGTACCGTGGCACGAAATCAGTAGGCAATGTCGTTTCAGGCACTGGCAGCAACTTTGATATGGGCCTACAGGACACAGCAGGGATATACAGTGTAATTGCTGTTGCCTCAGGTTCACTTTGCTCAAACAATATGAACGGCACAGCAACAATATCAGTAAATGCGCTACCAGCTGTTGTAAACGTTACCGGCGGCGGTTCATTTTGCTCAGGTGGCACTGGCGTGCATATAGGATTATCAACATCAACTACCGGCATCAGTTATCAGCTATACAAAGGAACATCAGCTGCAGGCAGTCCATTCAGCGGCACTGGCAGCGCATTAGATTTCGGGCTAATAACCAGCTCAGGCACATATACCGTGGTAGCTGCCAATGCCACAAGTGGTTGCACTGCTTCTATGTCCGGCAGTGCAGCAGTAACCGTAAATCCGCTGCCAGTAGCGTATAATGTTAATGGAGGTGGGTCATACTGTTATTCCGGCTCTGGAGTACCAGTTGGCCTAACCGGCTCTGAAACAAGCGTAAACTATCAGTTGTACCGTGGAACAACCACCGTAGGCAGCCCGGTTTCAGGAACAGGTGCTGCCCTGAGCTTTGGTAGTCAGGCAACCGCTGGCTCGTATGCAGTGCAGGCAGTAAACACCATAACCGGTTGCACCTCAGCCATGACTGGCACCTCTGCCGTATCTGTAAATGCATTGCCATCAGTATACTCAGTAACAGGCGGCGGCGCATACTGCAGCGGCTCAGGCGGCGTAGCAATAGGCTTATCCAATTCACAAACCGGCATCAGCTACCAGTTATACAAAGGCGGCGCAGCATCTGGCACCACAGTCAGCGGCACAGGCAGCACCATAAGCTTTGGGCTAAAAACAGTTGCTGATACTTATACAGTCGTTGCTACCAATACCACAAGTGGTTGCACCGCCAGCATGAACGGATACAGTGTTATACAGGTAAACTCAGTGCCGGTTGTTGTATCTGTAACAGGCGGTGGCGGATATTGCGCAGGTGGCGCGGGTGTATCAGTAGGGTTATCCGGATCATGCATAGGGACCAACTATCAGCTGTATCGCGGCACAAATACAGTAGGGAGTCCACTTGCAGGCGTTGGGTATGGCCTTGATTTTGGATTACAAACCACCGCGGGCAATTACAAAGTAGTAGCAATAAACCCAACTACAGGCTGCACCACCAATATGAATGACAGTGCAGCTGTTACAATAAATCCAGTGCCAACAATTACCGCAAGCCAATTTACGCTTGCTCCTGCTGGTTCGTTATCTCTGATCGGATCCCCGGCCGGTGGCAGTTGGCTGAGTGGATCAACATCTATTGTTACAGTTGGAGCTTCAACTGGCATGGCATCTGGCGTAGCACTGGGTACAACCATCGTGGGATATGCTTTGCCTACAGGATGCTATACAATCCATTCTATATCTGTGACACCTACCGGTTACAGAACGTCAAATGACAATACTTCCGGCGAAACTATCGCAGAGACCCAGGAGGACGTAGTTACTATAGCCCCAAATCCAAGCCATGGCAATATCTCAGTGATCGGCACCTATGCCAGCCAGGCAAATGACAATGTACGTATCAGCATCACAGATATCGCAGGGCGACTGGTGTACACTGAAACAGTTATTACCGACAATGGTAAATTTGAGAAAAGTATAACATTGACCAATATGCCAAAGGGCATGTACGTGATGAATGTTCAAAAAGGTGAAAAACAGCAGGTACGCAAGATAGTAATTGAATAAAAACAAAAAGATGGAGAGAAGCCGGTCTGCAGCAACAGCAGGCCGGCTTTTTTATTTAAAACCGGGCGAACAGGCAATGCTGCGCCACCAATCAGCATTCACCTCTACACATATTATTTCTGGCATACCCCAACAGCACACCGCAAAAATTGTATTCCAATTAAAATGCGCTGCTGCTTTTTGTTATCTTTGGAAATCAACTTTACTCCCATTTCAACTGAATCAAGTGAACAATATTATCCGACCTATTGTAGCAGCCGACCTGAACTCAATAAAAAACATACTCGACTCCAGCGAACTGTTCCCGTTTGAATTGCTGGATGATATGATAGCACCCTACTTCACTGAGCCCGGCTCAGGTGAAATCTGGTTTACCTATGCCCAGGAGAATATACCAGTTGGCCTGGGGTATTGTGTCCCCGAAAAACTTACAGACGGCACTTACAATCTGCTGGCTATAGCTGTTGACAAAAAGCAGCAAGGCAAAGGAATTGGAAGCGCAATGTTGGCATATATAGAGAACCATTTAAAGGAGCAGCAGAAAAGAATATTAATTGTAGAAACGTCTAGTGACGATCAATTCGCTCAAACAAGAAATTTTTATAAAAAGGCAGGTTACACCATTGCGGGCACAATAAAAGATTTCTGGAAAGAAGGAGACGACAAAGTGATCTTCTTGAAAAAACTGTAATCAGAGTTTAACTTCATGCCTTTGGGGCAACAAGTGCTGTAGTATTATTTGCCAGCTATACCTGCATCAATCAATTCTTTCAGCACTTCGATATCCACATCAGCCAGCTTATTGATATATACACAGCCGCCGTCTGTCTTATGCTTGCCCAGCTTCAACAAAAGGGATTCCCTAACCTTTGCATCAATTCCCATAAAATAAAGCGAGAGGTTGGCCTTTCGCGGAGAAAACCCAACTTTAAACCACTCTACCGCCCTTCCGCTTGGGCTGGTATAAATCAGTTTCCCAAAACCAATTAACGAACTACCCCACATTTTTGGTTTTTCCTTCGTTGCTTTTCCCATCATTTCAATCAGCACCTGGCTGTCTTCGCGTTTTTGTTCGGGCAGCACGCCAGCAATAAATGCTTCAACACTCGTCTCGTTTTCTGTCGTTTTAAATTTTGCCAGTTTAGCCATTGCAATAATAGTTTTAGGTTTGCTAATATTTCTTACAGGCAAATTGCAGCATGAAATGTACCCAATGACGTAAGTTGATATGCAACAATCGTATGCCTGCATTTGCCATCATCCGTAAAGTTAAAATGCTCTTGGTTTAATCCAGCACTTTGATATCCGTTACCGGATGAATCTCCCAGCAGCTCGCCCGCCAGTTATGCTCGCCCCGGGGTTTGGTGGCAAAAGACTGGCTTTTGTGTTCTTCATCGTAAAACAGCCAGCCAGTCACGTTTATATGGTGCCCCGGCAGCAGCTTTTTCAGTTCTTCTGTCGACCAGTCAGTACCTTTTGCACCCATCAACGCCCTTACCCTCGGTGTTACTTCAACAATCAATCTGTATTCAGGCCCAGTATGCTGATCATCGGGCGTAAGTTCTATATGAGTGTCCCTGTATGCTTCATCCTTAGTTTTACAGTTGCAGGTTTCCACGCCGCCAATTTTCACGCTGAATACATAACCAGATAGGTCCACTGCTTTCTCTACCGGAAAATCATGTTCGCTGCCACTCTGCATTAACTGTTCCAGCGTAATTCCTGAAGCAAAATCTTCCGGTTTTGGAAATGCATACCGGTTCTTGTACTCATTAAGTTTGTACTCTGGCCTGTCGGGGCGCGCAGAGCCATGCACATCACATCCGTTAATTTCGTTACCGGGAACCGGAGCTGATGCGCAGGATCCAAATAATATAACTACAACAACAAATACGATTAACTTTTTCATAAATACCCCTATCGTCTGGTAAAATTAATCGTTTATCCATTACTCTGGCTCACAGCCTGATTTGCTAACCATACAAATCAGGACAGCTTCGTCAGATAATTTTACCCTCGCCTCCTGTTTGAATTATGATAAATGTCCTGCCGGCAGCACCGGATATTATGACCATCGTCATAATTGCCAAAAGCTAGTTCAGATAATTTTGCATACAGTACTATATATTCATAGATGATTTTCGCCAATGCATACATTTCATATTCCGGTTCTGGGAATCAGCTATTCCATTGATACACCCGTTAAAGTTGCGCGTTTTGGTATTTCTTCAGTCGTATCCATTATTGAAGATGGCCTGGTTGAAAAAATGCGTGAATTCTATTGTAAGAAATCGAATGAGGCCTACAATCCCATAACAACCAGCGATGACGACTATCGTGCCAAACGCATTACTGCTTACTTAAACTTGCTGGAAAGGATTGTAAACCATCAGGTAAGCGAGCTTAAAACTCAACCCTTTGAGGAAGGCCGGGATATTGTCAAGTACTTCGAAATGCTTCCTGACGGATCACCCGTAAGGAAAAAGTACCTGGAAATGAATGCACTCCCTGATGGAGTACAAAAAACAAAGCTGCAGGAAGAGCTACGCAACTATATCAGCGCAGGCGCTATTGATGTAAACATCATGGCAAAAGTGGACAACCTCAAAATTTCGGATGATGGCACACCCATGCCTGCCGAATATTCAGATGCGCTGTCTGCGTTCAGAGGGTTTGCCAATAGCAATCTCCGCTCATCAGTTATTCTCTCTGCAGGGTACAACCCCAGGCTATATAATTACATTGAGAGTTTCAGTGATTTCTATCCGGATAACGATGGCATACTCAATAAGAAGATCATCCTTAAAGTAAGCGACTACCGGTCAGCATTGATACAGGGTAAAATTCTTGCAAAAAAGGGCATCTGGATATCTGAATTCAGAATTGAGTCTGGCCTGAACTGCGGTGGCCATGCATTCGCTACCGACGGACTGCTGCTGGGTCCCATTTTAGATGAATTCAAACAGAAAAGGCCAGAGCTGGAGAACGAGTTATTTGAAATCTGCAATGCATCACTGGCAGCAAAAGGCTTGGCCACCTTTACCAGCCATCCTGATTTTAAAATAACAGTGCAGGGTGGCATTGGCACTGCAAATGAAGATGCATTTTTAAGAAGCCATTACGGAGTTGATGCAACCGGCTGGGGCAGCCCATTTTTGCTTGTGCCTGAAACCACCAATGTGAATGAACACACCTTACAGCAACTGGCTCAGGCAAAAAAAGAAGACTATTATATAAGCTGGGCATCGCCGCTCGGTATACCTTTTAATAATTTCAGGCCCTGCACTTCAGAACAACAGCGCCAGGACAGAATCCGGAAAAACCGCCCCGGGAGCCCCTGCTACAAGAAATTCTTATCTACCGACACCGAATTCACCATTGCGCCTATCTGCACTTCATCTCGCCAGTACCAGGACCTGAAAATAAAACAACTGGAAGAAAAGGGCCTGCCGCCTGAACAATTTCAGGTAGAGTACAACAAGATTGTTGAGAAAGATTGTTTGTGTGAAGGGCTTACCGTGTCTGTGCTGCTAAAAGACGAATTGCCCGTGGAGCACAGATTAACAGCGGTATCCATATGCCCCGGGCCTAATCTGGCTTACTTTTCAGGCATTTATTCCCTTCAGCAAATGGTTGGTCATATTTATGGCCGCATCAGTTTACTCAATTCGCTGCCCCGCCCGCACATGTTTGTTAATGAGCTGCAGCTCTATATAGATTACCTGCACAAAACAATAGAACAGGGCAAATACGCTGTAAATGCCAAACAAAATAAGTACTACAGCACTTTCAAAGAGAACCTGCTGAAAGGTGTTGAATATCATAAAACGCTGTTGTCAGACATAAAAAATGAAACAGCCGGGTATCTAAACACAATGAGCAGTCAGCTGGAAAAAATGCAGAAAGCCATTGCAAATCTCCCCATACCACTAAAGAATGAAGCCGCACCGCTGGTACTTGCATAAGGAACAGGGCTGACAATGTGAAACTGTACCATTTCCGGAACTTCACCAACAGTTTGGGTACGTCATTGGGTTTCAACAAGGGAAATTTGATTCAAATAGGCTAGAGAGAGGAAAAATGTGAGCTGAGGTCAATACATCTATTTGCTTTGCAATACTCCGATGTCGTTTTGTGTGCCTATTTCAAACCCAACTTCTAACCTAATACGATGATTTTTTTGTGAGCATTATCCTCCCTGCACAAAAAACCGTCAGCAAAAAACAAAGGGTTTCAACAAACGCTGAAACCCTTTTTCGAAATCTGGTGGTGTGAGCCGGGATCGAACCGGCGACACAAGGATTTTCAGTCCTTTGCTCTACCGACTGAGCTACCGCACCATTTGTTTTTCGGACTGCAAAGATAACATTTATCCCGAAACTTCAAAAAAAGAGTATTGCCCCTCCATTTTTTATTTTTCACTCCTATAAAACTATTTAATTATAACTACTTTTAAGCCCTCATGCCGGGCATCTTTCGTTTTTGCATTCTCCGTTGTACAGCACTGATTGTTTTATTTTTTTCGTCGGGTGCTTTTGCCCAGAATACTGATATAGAACTGCTGCGCAGCATCAACGTGCATCGCGACCGGTCACTGGATGTGGCCATGAAAAACATTACCAATTTCGACTATCCGGTAAGCATGGCTGTCCCTTTAGGTGAGCTTGTTTACGGATATGCCAGGCATGATTCAACGGCCCTCGCAAACGGCCTGCAAACAATTGGCGGATATGCCATCAATGCAGTACTCTCCTATGGGCTAAAATACGCTGTCAACCGCCCTCGGCCATTTACCACCTACCCCGATATACAGCCTTACGAAAATTATACTGATCATTCGTTCCCGTCAGGCCATACTTCGTTTGCATTCAGCACAGCCACATCGCTGAGTATCAGTTATCCAAAGTGGTATGTAATAGCCCCGTCGTATCTCTGGGCTGCGGCTGTAGGTTACTCAAGGCTGCACCTGGGCGTGCACTACCCTACCGATGTGCTGGCCGGTGCCGTAATCGGCGCGGGTTCATCATGGCTGGCATACAAAGGAAACCGCTGGCTGCAAAAAAGAAAAAACGGAAGTAAACACAACTAGGCAGGCCGTTTGTATTTCCACCTGCGGTGCGACCAAAGCCAGGATTCAGGGCACTCCAGTATATCAAGCTCAGTTCGTTTGGTATGCATTTCAGTGATCTCACCATCTGCAGTTGAGGCCGGGTCATCAGCCAGGGTTTCCGCAAACATTTCATAATACCCCCTTTTTACTTTCTTTACACAGCAGTATACCACCGGCTGGTTCAGCTTCTTTGCTATCACTTCTGTACCCTTGAACACTGGCGTATCCTGATTCAGAAAAGTTGTCCAGTGTGCATTTTCGGGCATGGGCGTCTGGTCAGAAATAAATACCGTGGCTGTCAGTTGCTTACGGTTCGCCACCATCTCCTTAAAAGCCGTTTTCATGGGTATCATCTTTGTGCCAAAACGGCTGCGCATGCCCAGCATCAGTTTTTCGAAATACCTGTTGCTTAGCGGATGGTATAGCACAACCAGTTTTTGCCGGCACAGCAAACTGAACGGATGGCCCGCCCACTCCCAGTTGCCTATATGCCCCATTACCATAATTACACTCTTCTCTTCATTAGCATATCGGGCAAAAAGCTCCAGCCCTGCCTCATTAAATTTACACCGCCTGATAATACCTTTTTTGCTGATGGTCAGTATCTTGAATGTCTCCACCATAAAATCGCAGAGATTGTGAAAAAACGCCCTGCTTATCCTGCCTATCTCCTTTTCCGACTTATCGGGGAAAGCATTACGCAGGTTCTGCAGCACTACTTTTTTACGGTAGCCTATACAGGTATACAGCACAAAAAAAAGGAAATCAGAAAACAGGTACAGGACAGGGAAAGGCAGTATAGACAGCAGGTAAATAAATGGTAATGTGATGTAAAATACTATCGCTGCCAAAATCGGTACTGTTTACAGCAAATTTAGGCCTTTTAGCCAATACACAATATTGTTAAAGAATTAGGAAAATGACATTAATTTTTGCATATTTGTTATACAATAACAACATATGGCATCCTACCTGATTGCCGATAGCGGATCAACAAAAACCGACTGGTGCCTACTCCGAAAGGGAAAGAAACCTGTCCGGTTCAGCACACAGGGTATCAATCCCTATATACAGTCCGGAGAGTTTATATCCGATATGCTGAAGAATGAACTTCCATGGCCAGCTGAAAAGGCTTCGGTAGATTATCTTCACTATTTTGGAGCAGGTGCCGCCAATCCGCAAAAACAATCTTTTCTGAAAGCAATTCTGCGCGGGCATTTTGGCATCAAAAAAATAGAAGTGCGCGGCGATATGCTGGCTGCCTGCAGGGCTTTATGCGGCGATAAACCCGGAGTAGTGTGTATTTTAGGCACAGGCAGTGCCAGCTGCTATTATAACGGTAAAAAGATACAGGAACAGAAACCATCGCTGGGCTATATCGCCGGCGATGAGGGCGGTGGCAACTACATCGGCAAGCGCATCCTGCAGTATTATGCCTACGAAACCTTTGATCAGGAACTCAGAGCCGCATTTGAAATGCGATTCGGCAATGACATCAGGGAGATTGTAAACAGGCTCTATCACCAGCCCAACCCTAACAGATACCTGGCTTCGTTTGTAACCCTCATTAAGGAGAACCGCGGCCACTATATGGTTGAGAATATTATAGAAGATTGCCTCAACGACTTTTTCCATACCAGTATTTTAAAGCACCGGCACACCTGGAACCTTCCTTTGTATTTTTCAGGCTCAGTAGCTTATGAATTCAAAGACGTTCTCGAAAACCTTTGCCAGCAATACGAACTAGAGATAGGCAACGTAATCAAAAGCCCTATGGAAGGCATGATCAGGTACTACAAAAAACTGTTGAACTGATTTTAGCTGCTTAAAAAGGCTCTACTCCTCATTTACATACACTCTTTTCACCCGCTGTGAAATGCTGGTCATAATTTCGTAGGATATCGTTCCAGCCCACGATGCAAGCTGTGTAACCGGAAGCTGCTTACCAAAAATAATGGCGTCATCGCCTTCCTTTGCTTCAGGTATATGGGATATGTCTACCATACACATGTCCATGCAAATTGAACCAATAGTCTTGGCAGGCTTATCATGGATCAGCACATAGGCCCGGCCATTGCCCAGCGATCGCGGGTAGCCATCCGCATAGCCTATGCAAATAGTGGCAATACGCATTTCCTGCGCAGCTATTGTATGATGCCCGTAGCCAATATTGTCTCCTGCCGGTATGGTTCTTATCTGGGCAATACTTGTTGTAAGCGTACTGATCTGCCGCAGCCTGTTTTGCAGCATGTGGCTGCTGTCCACACCATACAATCCCAGCCCCAGCCTTACCAGGCCATAATGCAGGCCGTGATGCCGCACAATGCCTGCTGAATTGCACAGGTGCCGCAGAGGTTTGGATGGCAATACCGCTTCAAGCTTCCCGCACATTTTTTCAAAAAGGCGCCCCTGCCGGGCTGTAAATTCATCTTCATTCGGATCATCGCTGGCTGCCAGATGGCTGAATATGCTGGCTGTTCTGATTCGGGTTTCTCCATTCAGCTGATGCGCCAGTTCATCCATATCCGCCTCATTAAATCCAAGCCGGTGCATCCCTGTATCCAGTTTTATATGTACCGGATAGTGTTCCGCCTGTAGTGTACTGGCAATGTTCAGGAATTCGTGGAGCGACCTGAAATTAAAAATCTCAGGCTCCAGGTTCCAAACTATCATCCGGTCAAAAGAGGCTGCATCCGGGCTCATCACCATTATGGGCATCCTGATACCCGCCTTGCGCAGTGCAACACCCTCATCTGTATAGGCAACGCTCAGGTAATCTACTCCTGCAAACTGCAGCAGGCTGGCTATTTCAAAACTGCCACTGCCATAACCAAATGCTTTCACCATTGCCATAGTCTTCACTCCGGGAGCCAATTCAGACCTGAACACATTCAGGTTGTTTTTCAGAGCCGAAAGGTCTATTGACATCACTGTCTGATGCACTTTTTGCTCCAGCAGCAACGCAATTTTTTCAAATGCAAAAACGCGTGCGCCTTTCAGCAGGATAGCCTCCCTGCTGAAAGTGAGCATATGGAAATTCTTAAGAAAATCTTCTGTAGACTTAAAGAATATACTCCTTACCTTTTTGAATTTACGGAATGATGCCTTGTTCTTGTACAGCGCAGTGCCTATTCCTATAAACCTTTGAATGTTTCTTCGGCTTATCTGTTCAGCCACTTCATCATACAGGTCCATATCTCTTTTACCCACCTGCAGCATATCAGACATGATTAGCGTGTGCAGCATATGCTGTTTCTGCTGATCCAGAAACTGTAGAGCCGGTTGAAGCGAGGTCAGGTCTGAATTATATGTATCATTGATTAAAGTGCAATCATTGATCCCCTGCCGCAGCTCCATACGCATTGACACCGGCTGCAACAGCAGCATTCGCTCCCTGATTTGTTTCTGGCCTACGCCCAGTACCAGCATCACACACCAGCAGTGAATAGCATTTTCTATAGAAGCCAGATCATTGAACGGAATGGAAATGCTTATTTCCTTCCCTTTGAACAGAGCCACAATCGTTGTTCTGCCTAGCTCATTAAAAATCCTGCTAACCCTCAGGTCCGCCTCATGGTTGTGAGACCATGTAAACAATCGCAACGGTTCATTTTTCGTCCCGCTCCTTACCTGCCTGTTAAAATGTGCTATACTCTCATTCAGCTCCGCATGATCAGCACAATATACCAACTGAGATACATTTCTGAATAGCAGTAGTTTCTCGTTTACCTTCTGCCTTAAATTTAAAAAACCTTCGCTATGGGCTTCGCCAATGTTTGTAAAAACACCGATCGTTGGCTTTATAATCTGTTCCAGGTGCTCCATCTCGCCCGGCTTCGAAATACCAGCCTCAAAAATCCCCAGGGTATGCTCCTGTCCAATCTGCCACACCGACAATGGCACACCTACCTGCGAGTTGTAGCTCTTGGGGCTCCTTACAATACTATACTGGCTGCTGAGCAGCTGGTACAGCCACTCCTTGATCATTGTTTTGCCGTTACTGCCGGTTATGCCAATAACAGGAAGCCCGAACAGACCTCTGTGCTTCGCTGCAACCTGTTGCAGGGCCTTAAGCGTATCCCCTGCTTTAATAAAGTTAGCACCTGTATACTTCGCTGTATCAATATCACCTGATACCAGAAAATTTCGTACACCTTTGTGCCAGCAATCTGCAATAAAATCATGGCCGTCCCTCAAAGGCGTTTTTAGGGCAACAAAAAGTGAACCTTCTGGTTTTTCAATATTCCTGCTGTCAATGGTGATGGTTTCAATCGCATCATTTTCCCGGGCTTTTTGTAACCAGGTTCCGTGACACCATATCCTTATTTGTTCGGCAGAATTCATGAGCAGCAAATGTAGCGAAGACTTGCGAACTGAAGGAAAATTCAGTTAATACGTATACGAAATGCGCTTTTCAGGTTTTCGCAATCAGCATTTACATGCTGCTGGGCTCAATATAGCAGAAATTGGGTGTGGCACCCCTCCCATAATTGCTTTTTTCCCCGCAAATACACACTTACCTTTATCGCCTGATGATATTATACTTGTTCGCGGGTGCAGTAGCAGTACAGTGTTTTTACACATTGTATTTTTTCCTGCGCTTTTTTTCATCTACAGAAATATCCAAAAAAAATTCCAAAGCAGACGGCATCAGTATTATCATCTGCGCCAAAAATGAAGCTCCAAATCTGGCAAAAAACCTTCCGTCTATACTGGCACAGCAGTATAGCGGCCCTTTTGAAGTGATAGTAGTAAATGATGCTTCCTCAGATGATACCGATGTAGTAGCCGCCGCAGCCGGAGCAAAAGTGGTTGATATCCATCCGGAAGAACCTAGAATCCTGAAAGGAAAAAAACATGCATTGAGTGCTGGCGTTGCTGCCGCCCGTTACAGCCTGCTTTTATTTACAGATGCCGACTGCAAACCGGCTTCTGAACAATGGCTTAAGTTAATGGCCGCGCCGTTTAGTGCAGGCAAGCAGATTGTGGTTGGGTATGGCGCGTATGAGCGCACCGGCATTCTGCTCAACAAATTCGTCCGTTGGGAAACCCTGCATTCATTTTTGCAATTCAGCACCTATACCAGAGCCGGAATCCCATACATGGCCACAGGGCGCAACCTGGCCTGCACCAGAGCTGTCTTTGATTCTGTACAGAAAGATGATAATTGGAACAGCTTGCCATCAGGTGATGACGATATGCTGATACAGATTGCTGCCGATGCACAAAATACCGCAGTAGTCATGGACAAGCCTGCATTTACATATTCTGTAACAAAAGCGACATGGAAAGAATGGATGACGCAGAAACAAAGGCATGTATCAACCGGCAAATACTACAAATGGCATATAAAGCTGCTTCTAGGCGCTTACGCTGCCTCCCATGCAGTGTCATGGCTCTGTTTTTTCTTTTTGCTGTTTGTTTCCTCAAAGGCAGCATTAGCTTTAATGACAGTTCGTTGTTTGCTGTTCTGGACAGCTTTCGCCTGTGCAGCGAGGGCTACCGGCGAAAAAGGGATGTTTTATTTTATACCGGCTTTCGATTTTGGCTGGATGCTTTATAACTTTGCATTCGCACCTTATATTTTCTGGAAAAACAAGCAAAATTGGAAATAATACTCAAATACTTTTCGGACTTTACCGACGAACAATTATCCAGATTCCGCCAACTGGAAGGCCTTTATAAAGAATGGAATGAAAAGATCAATGTCATCTCGCGCAAGGATATTGACTCGCTCAATGAACGGCATGTGCTGCATTCCCTTGCCATTGCCGTTATCTGCACCTTCGATGACGGTGCCGAGGTAATAGACATTGGCACGGGTGGTGGGTTTCCTGGTATACCGCTGGCAATATTCTTCCCAAATGTAAAGTTTCATTTGGTAGATAGTATCGGCAAAAAGATAAAAGTGGTACAGGAGGTTGCCGCTGCACTTGAATTGAAAAATGTTACCACCCAACATGGCAGGGTTGAAGAAATAAAAGGCAGAAAATTTGACTTCGCAGTTTCAAGAGCCGTAGCACCATTGTCTGACCTCTGGAAATGGGTAAACCCGTCGCTGAAAGTGGGACAAAAAAGTGATGAACTTCCCAACGGCCTTATCTGCCTGAAAGGCGGCGACCTGACCAACGAAATTTCTGAAACCGGGTTTAAAAGGATTGTACAGGCCTGGAGTGTGCACAATATCTTTCAGGAACCGGCGTTTGAAGATAAATTTGTTGTTTATGTACCCAAACTTATATAGAAAAATATTTTTGTTGCTTTAATAAAAATACCTATTTTTACTAATGTAATTATTTTACTTACCTTAAACAATCTTCCCTTATGAAAAAACTATATGGCCTGAGTGCTATCATGGCAGTCATTGCAATAGCATATTCGTGCAAAAAGACAACAACTGAGAATACCGGCACAGTATACTTGGATCTGCCGACTTCCACTTATAATTACGACTCTAGCCCTGCTTCTCCCTCCTCCAAAAAGATAAATGATAAAGCTACGCTTGGCAGGGTACTTTTTTATGATACACACCTGTCTCTGAACAACGCGATATCCTGCGGTTCATGCCACCACCAGGCCTCCGGTTTTGCAGACAATGCCGCATTCAGTGTTGGATATGAAGGGCGCCTGACTGGCAGGAATTCCCGCGGATTTGCGAACATCACCGGCACAACGGTTCGTTTTGACAACATAAATTCTCCTTCAGTACTCCTCTTTTGGGATGGCCGGGAAAACACCCTGCAAAACCTGATTGGCCGCCCTATCACCAACCACGTTGAGATGGGGATCACAGATTTCTCTGAAATACCTGCCAAGTTATCAACCCTTGATTACTACAAGCAGTTGTTCATTAATGCCTACGGCAGCAGCGCCATTACTACCGACAAAATATCAGAATGCGTAGCCATATTCGTTGCCTCCATTACTTCTCACAACTCCAGGTTCGATCAGTTTATGGGAAGCAATATTGCTTCAGGACAACCTTCCCATCCTGAGGTATACACAGCCAATGAATATGCCGGGTTTAACTTGTTTGTCAATAAATACCATTGCCAGAACTGCCACCGTATTTTTACGAGCTATTATTCCAGTGCAGATTTGATTGACATCGGCCTTGACCAGAATTATTCTGACAAAGGTTATGGTACAATAACTGGCATGACAAAAGACAACGGAAAATTCAGGACGCCAGGATTGCGCAACGTAGCTCTTACTGCTCCCTATATGCACGACGGCAGGTTTAAAACCCTGGACGATGTCTTGAACCATTACAGCCATGGCATCAACAACAGCCCCAACCTTACTTCTATGCTCAAAGACGACTACGGGCAGCCCAAATCATTTAACATCTCTGACGCAGATAAGCAGGCTCTGATTGCATTCCTGAATACGCTCACTGATTATTCGATGATTACTGATCCGAAATATTCTAATCCATTTAAATTAAATTAATCATGAGAAAAATCGCTTTAGCTGCAATCCTTTTTTCGGGATGCTTCAACAACGTTATTGCCCAGACTGAAACTATTGCAAACTCCGGTGCCAAAGAAAAATCAACAGAAATGTATATCGGCGTGCAGCTGAACGCCTTGATCCGGCAGGTATTCAACTTCAATAACACTTCAGCCAACACTAATACAAACCCATACCTGCTCACATATTCCATTAATAGCAGAATATCTGGGCTGGGACTGCGTTTGGGTGTTGGTTATAATTACAATTCATCGTCAACTGACGACGGCATCACTAAAACCGAAAACAATATTAATGACCTCCAGTTGCGCCTCGGAGGAGAAAAAGTGTTTAAACTTTCCAACAGGTGGGTAACAGGAGCGGGCCTGGACCTTGTTTTCAACAACAATGATGACCACACTGTTAACACAGTGAATTCCGGCATTACCGGCGGCGGTCAGAAAACCGACACTAAAACAGCCACTACTACTTATGGTGGTGGCCCGCAGGGGTGGCTCCGGTATCATATCACTGAGAAAGTACTGATAGGCACCGAAGCCAGTTTCTACTTTGTTACGGGCAATGAAAAACGAACTGTAAAAGTCACCAATAGTTTCCCAGGCCCATCGAACAACGATCCTGTTACTAATAGCATTAGCCATGGTGTTTTTAACTCTCCGATTGCGTTTTTCATCATGGTTAAATTCTAGGTAACAACGGCAGGCGTTTTTTTCAATACTATTAAATGACCGGGGTAACACATTTTTCGCAGCGCCTGAGCGCAATGCTTCTGACAGCACTTTTCTTCCTGTCTGTAAGGCCAGCTTTTGCTCAGAACGTAATTGTAAAAACTGTGGACAGCTCTGACCGGAGGTACAATCACCTGATTGGATTACAACTAAACGAATTGATCCGGCAGGTATTCAATTACGACAAAAATTCTGTTACAAATCCCTACCTGCTTACCTACGAGCTTGTATCAAGGCAAAATCAATTTGGATTGCGGACCGGAATTGGTGTCAATTATTCCCGACAGATGTTCCATGGGCTTTATTTGGATACTACTCAGACTTCTTTAGATGTTCACTTTCGGGTAGGAGCAAGTAAAACGTTCAGATTATACCGCAAATTCATTGCCGGAGTTGGTGTGGATATGGTATACAACTATCAGAAAATTGATAACAAACAGGAGGATAACCAGCCGTTGGTTCATAGTTCAAATGTTAATGGGCTTGACAATACCGTCACTTCTGAATTGTGGGGTGGAGGCCCCGAAATATCATTGAAATATCAGTTCTCTGACAAGATAGCCGTTGGTACAGAGTTGCAGGTGCAAGTGCTTTCAGGTAAAAAAAGGAACAAAACAGTTTATTCATACAGTTCAGCTGATGACACTAGAACTTCCTCCATTGATCAGAGGGTCATCAATTTGCCAACTGTATTTTATATCATTCTGAAATTGTAAAATAAATACATATCTCTCCAGCTCATTCAACAGCATTAATTTCAGAAATCCGGCCTTGCACTTTTTTATTTATAGTAAAGAAACAATTGTTATTTTTGCGCCCTCAATTAGAAAAAAGCTAGTAGAATTATATGGGTAGGATATTTGAAGTACGTAAATCGAGCATGTTTGCACGGTACGACAGAATGGCGAAACAATTCAGCCGTGCTGGAAAGGAAATTGCGATAGCCGTAAAAAAAGGTGGCCCCGACCCGGACACCAACCCTATGCTGCGCCGCGTTATGCAGAATGCCAAGTCTTTCAATATGCCGAAAGACAGGATTGAGGCAGCTATCAAAAATGCACTGGGTAAAGATACCAGCAACTATGATGAGGTTATATACGAAGGCTATGCGCCACATGGTATTGCCGTACTGGTGGTAACTGCTACAGACAATACAACCCGCACAGTTGCAAATGTCCGTTCTCATTTCAATAAAGGTGGCGGATCGCTGGGCAACAGCGGATCTGTAAGTTTCCTTTTCAAACAACTGGGCGTTTTCAAGCTGAAACCAGAAGGGTTGAATATGGATGACATGGAACTGGAACTCATAGATTTTGGTCTGGAAGAGGTGGGCGAAGATGCTGAAGGCAACATCATTGTACGGTGCGCTTTTCAGGATTTTGGCAATATGATGAAAGCGCTGGAAGAAAAAGGAGTAGCAGTAATTTCATCTGAAGTGGAATGGCTGCCTGCCAATACAATTGAAATCACAGAAGCTCAGTCGGAAGACGTATTTAAGCTGATAGAAAGGCTGGAAACTGACGACGACGTGCAGCACGTATTCCACAATATGGCATAGGCTTATAGAACTGTATTAATTATCCAAAGCGATATGGCAATCATATCGCTTTTTTATTGTAGGTTTAATTATGAAAAATACACGATCACTGCCCTTGCTGGTTGGCCGGAAACCATTGCTGGAAGCATTGGATCAGGGCGTGGCTATAGAAAAGATTTTTTTGTTGCGCAGTGCCACCGGCCCCGACATCAATATCATAAAACAGAAGGCGCGCGAGCTGAACATACCTATCAGCCAGGTGCCGGTTGAAAAATTGGACTACCTTACTAAGGTGCAGCATCAGGGGGTTGTGGCGTGGTCTTCTATGCTGCAGTATATAGACCTTCAGGCTGGCATATCGTATGTTGTAGAAAAAGGAGAAACACCCTTGTTCCTGCTGCTCGATGGTGTAACTGATGTGCGCAATGTAGGGGCGATAGCCCGCAGTGCGCTATGCTGTGGTGCTCATGGCGTTATCCTGCCTACTTCTCATGCTGCCTCCCTTACCGAAGATGCAATAAAAGCATCAGCAGGCGCACTGCACAAAATCATGTTGTGCCGAATCCCGTCTGTGCAGCAGGCTATGGACGTGCTCCGCTTGAACGGCATACAGATACTGGGTACACAGATGAAAGGCAGCGTGCCAGTGTATGAAAGCGACCTCACCATACCCACTGCCGTTGTAATGGGTGCGGAAGACACAGGCATCAGCAAAGAAGTACTCAAGCGTGCCGATCAGCTTATACGCCTGCCCATGGCCGGCACTTTCAATTCACTGAATGTTTCGGTTGCCGCAGGTATGATATTGTATGAGGCGCTCCGCCAGCGGCTCAACGCAAATTAATTCAATGACAGGCACCATTATTCCTGGCCCCTTTGAAACTGACGAATCATTCGACAGCTTATTCCCGGTTCACATCCGGCAGTTATCAAAATTGCATTGGTCGCCATTGCAGGCAGTACGCATTGCATCCGCTTTTCTTGCGCCCTGTGCAGAAGCAAGCGTTATAGATATTGGTGCGGGTGTGGGCAAATTCATTATTGCAGCCAGCCACTTCACGCAGGGGCATTTCACAGGCATTGAGTACCAAAAAAACCTGGTGGTTGCAGGCAAAAAAGTAATAAGCGGGCTCAACGCAACAAGGGCCCAACTTTTGCATACAGGCTTCAAAGGCTTCGATATCAGCCCCTATTCAGGAATCTACTTTTACAATTCATTTTACGAAAACCTGATAGCAGATGAGGCTTTGCAGGAAGCCAACGGCAACGGCCAGCAGTATGAAAACTACATGGCATTGTTTAGGGAAAAACTGACAGCCATGCCACCCGGCACCCGCCTGGCCACCTATTGGCTCGACTCACCTGAAGTACCCGGCTGTTATACACTGCAGGAGTCCCATCTCGCGGCCCGCCTGAAACTCTGGATCAAGGCCAACTAATGCGCCTGCTCCCCTGTAGCAGGTATTTTCAGAAATAACAATCTGCTATCTTCGCACTTGTATTTATACACTGCAATTGTTTATCAACGTCCACACACACCAGCAGGCACCACAAACTGCATGTCTTGAAATACTGAATTTCTATCAAGATTTCAGTCGGGCAGCCACAGGCGTAAAATGCAGTATTGGCCTGCATCCATGGTATCTGGATGGCCACTTAAAGCAGATGGATGAGCTGCGCCGGTATGCTACACTGCCCAATGTGCTGGCAATAGGCGAATGCGGGCTGGACAAAATCTGCAACACACCCTGGGATGTGCAGTTACTTGCTTTCAACCAACAAATACAACTGGCTACCACCCTTGGCAAGCCGCTGATCATCCATTGTGTGCGTGCGTTCGGTGAGTTCCTGCACATACTAAAAACAGATGAACCAACTGTACCCGTTATCGTGCATGGCTTCAGCAGGAATGCCCGCATTGCCAGCCAGCTACTAGATGCCGGAGTGTACCTTTCCTTCGGCGCAGCCATTCTTAACGATACCTCGCCCGCAGCGACAGTGCTGCCGCAGGTGCCACCCGAAAAGTTCTTTCTGGAAACCGATGATGCAACAACACCAATTGCTGCATTGTACAAAAAAGCCGCCGCCATTCGCAATATTTCTGAAGAAGGTATTACTTTGCAGTTACAGCAAAATTTTACAAAAACATTCAACTACCCGGCACACTAATGACTGATACAGCCTGGCTTTCACGCACCGAACTACTGATAGGCAAAGAAAATCTGGAAAAGCTGCACCGTGCCCATGTGCTGGTAGTAGGTATGGGCGGCGTGGGCTCTTTCGCTGCCGAATTTATCTGCAGAGCCGGCGTAGGTGAAATGACCATTGTAGACGGTGATGTGGTAGACCCCAGCAACCGCAACAGGCAACTACCTGCACTTGCCACCACCCACGGCCAGAGCAAGGCCGACCTGATGGGCGAGCGTCTGATGCAGATAAACCCCGAATTGAATCTGCACGTCGTCAAAGAATTCATCATGCCCGGCATGGTAGAAAATCTGCTCAATACTCCGTTCGATTTTGTGGTGGATGCAATAGACAGCATTACACCAAAATTCACGCTCATAAAAGCTGCCTATGCCAAAAACCTGAAACTGGTGAGCTCCATGGGTGCCGGAGGCAAGCTGGATCCTACAAAACTGCACGTTACAGATATCTCCAAAACATACAACTGCCCCTTTGCACAGCAGATACGCAAAAAACTCAGGCAGGCTGGCATAAAAAACGGGATCAAGGTAGTTTTCTCACCCGAGGAGCCAGATAAAAACTCCATCATGCGCACAGATGGTTCCAACTTTAAAAAGTCAGCCTACGGCACTATCTCCTACCTGCCTGCCACTTTCGGAGCCACACTGTCGTCTGTTGTTATCAGATATCTGATAGAGTTGTAAACCCGGATAACAAAACGCATCTGAATTCAATAAACAACTAAAATACCACAGTCTCGTCCTGAATTTGGAAAACTTTGGTTAGATAATCCTGATTTTTGGTTACTGCTTTTTTACGATGGCCTGGAAAACGGACTTGTGAAGATGACACTGATGTCACGGATTTGAACTGTTAGACAAATAAATAATACAATAATTTTATCAGTTGTTTTCAGCGGGCAAACACCGGAAGCAAATTGCGGGATTACTTCCGGTTACTTCCGGAACCGGAAAAACCGGAAGCATACTAATTATTTAAAAATCAATTAATTGCACACAAATTGCGGGTTTTGCTGAAAAATTGGCACCGGAAATTTCTAGTTCAAGAAATACATGCCATCCTTATGTAAATATCGGGCATTAACTGGAAATGACAAAATTTAAAATCTATGACGGGGCGTATACGGCCTATGATGGGACGGTGGTGACTCATGACAGAAAATTGTCGGTATCAGCCTTTAAAATGTCGCTATGTGCCACTCTACTTTCAAATCAACCGCCTTACCTTGCAGTTACAAATAGCAGCACACGCGTATGGAAAAAGTAACCTTAGAACATGACATTTCAGTCTTTTATGTCAAAGCGCACTCATTTCCCGATGTCATACTGGAAGTACATACGCGCCTGCACAGCCTGATTCCTGATAGCAATACCCGGCAAACCTATGGTATATCCCACCCTGAAAATGGAGCAATCGTATACAAAGCCGGATTTGAAGAAAAATTCACAGGCGAGGTAGCCGCCCACAATTGCGAAACCATGGTGTTGAATAAAGGAGAGTACTATAGCATAATGCTGCGTGATTTTATGAACAGTCCCAATAGCGTTAAAAATGCATTGACTACCCTGCTTGCACTACCCGGTTTCAATCGTCAGGGCTATTGTGTAGAGCGGTATCTGAATGAAAAGGACGTAGAATGTATGATCAGGGTGGCTGATTAATTCATCAATCTTCCACTTTTGGGGGTTTGCTATTACCTAGCCTGGGCTACCTTACATTTTTATTTCACCATTTCATACTGACAGCCTATGTAAACCTGTCAATACCAGAACGCATTGCACTAATAATAAAATCATGAATACCTAACCAAAACATCTGCCGATATCAGGGCTATATACTGTTCTAATCATGCACCCACTGCAAACTGAGTCTTTCGCATCAGGTGTTTCATTCGAATAACAAGCTCCTTCATAGCTACTGGTTTACGGATAAAATCAGAAGCACCGGATTTAAACGCAAGTATTGCGTCTTCTGAATTACTCTGGCCGGTCAGGAAAATAATAGGAATGTTGCTGTCAATCTTCCGTAGGTATTTGCATACCTGAATACCCGTCATATCAGGGAGGTTCCAGTCGAGCAGCACAATGGAATAATCCAGATAATTATTGATGGCCAGGTTCAGCCCATCCATACCATTTTCAGCGAGGTCTACAGTATAATTTTCCTTTTTTAACCCTCTGAGCAGGTAATAGGAAAACAACTGCGAATCCTCAACAAGCAAAACTTTCATTGCAGTTAAGTTTATCGTGATTTGTTAATACACTTCACTGCTGTAATTACAAACCCTGTACCAATTAATCAAACTACTGTATTCAAGCTGATTATACATTTTATTAAAAATATTTTCTCCATATTTCGGACAACTATTCTAACTGCTGGAAGAAAACCGCAACTTAACAAATACCCTAAACGGGCATTTGTTAAAGTGAATTTCTTAAAAAAAAAGCTGATCGTGCATATGTTAATAATTGCGGCCTATGCAACAAAAAAAAATGGCCGGGTGATTAACCCGGCCATCTTTCACATAGAAATTCCCTCTATCTACTGTTCAATTACTACATGGAAAACCCCATTACAGGATTCACTTGAAATCCTGAGCAAATACATCCCATTGGCCAAATTATTTACCCTGATCAATTGGGCAATTTCACCGCTGTGTGCAATGGAACGGCTGCTGTAGATTACCTTGCCCAGCACATCAGTCATTTCGTAGTATACTTCTTCATCCTGCTGAATTGAAAGAGCTCCGCTTACAACAAACTCGCCATTGTTTGGGTTTGGTACCACTCGAATAGCATCACTGAATGAGTTAGTAAAACTACCAGTTGGAAAAGTACGGAATCCGGTAGCGGTCACTGCAACACTATGCGCGGCCCAGCAGCCTGTAGGCAGGGTGTATGTAATATTGGTTGTGCCCAGGGAAACTCCGGTCACAACACCCGTTGTGCTGCCTACTGTGGCGACACTTGTGTTGCCATTGGCCGACGCATAGCCCTTGGGTACAAAGTCAAATGCAAAGTACTGTACCATACCTAAAAATGGTGAATCCATAACTGCGTGCTTTTAAAAGTGAATAAAAAAGTTCTTTAATGTTTCAAAAAATAACTGCTTAATAAACTTCAAACTGTTTCAAAACTTAAATTGAAATTAACTGTCACATTTGCCTGCAAACCCTTGATAATACTGCTCATTACCATTGTAATACCAATAATGAAAATCAACTAAATGATTATTAATTCAATTTAAGGATGATAAATATATAAATCTGCCGGACAAAAACAAATATTCCACTACCAATTTTTCATTATTTTTTATAAACCTGCAACATCATGAAAGCCCGCTGCCGCACAGCCCGGCTGCCCCACCTGCAGCAAACGGCCTATGAACGCCCTGAACATTACTGTGCGCCTGGTATGTTGAGCTGCCAGCTCAGTGATGGTTAAGATATTTTAAGCCCAATGCAGTAGCCGCATCTGACCAACCCCGCATCCGGGCCAGGTAGCACCCCGCCTTGCCCGCGGGTACCACACAGGCTTTTCATTCAGGCATCCGCCAAACAAAAAAAGAGGGCACTCTTTTGAGGCACCCTCTTTAAGAAATGTATCAGCAATCTATTATTGCTCAATCACAATATGGAACACTTTATTCTCAGCACCGGAGCGCAGTGTGAGCATATACATGCCATTGGCAAGAGATTTGCTCAGTGATATGTGCTCCTCCAGTTTGCCTGCATGTGCAGTAACGTTGTTCCTGTACACCACCTGGCCAATGATGTCTGTGATTTCCAGGGAAACCTCTTCGTCATTTACAGTACCTATGTTACCCTTAATGGTGAATTCACCTTTGTTAGGGTTAGGTAGTACAGCTATATCGCTGCCGGTTGAAATCTGGCCTACGCCTTCTGTGCTGCTGTGTATGTACACCCACTTATATCCGGTAACGTTACAGATACCGTTGCTGGTAACAGCGCAGGTTACTGAGTCATCAGAAGTTATGCTGTAACCGCTGTGCGTAAATGAAGCATTGGTAGCACCCGGAACCGGTATGCCATTGATCAGCCACTGGTAGGTAGGCCCGATAACCGGAGCAGCAGAGGCCGTAAGCGTAAGCGGCTGGCTATGGCCTATTGATGTACCCGGATTAGCTGTGATGGTCACGATCGGAAGAACAGGAGCTATTGTTGTTTCTGTTACATTGGCACTGGTATCCACATTCTTCAGGCGGCATGGATAGTTGCTGTACATTACACAGAATATCACATCTCCGTTGTTAGGATAGAATGAATATGTACTGCCAGAAGCTGTAACTGATGTACCATTCTTATACCACAGGTACAGTGGGCTTGGGCCACCAAATGCAGTTACACCATTTGCAACCACCAGTGCGCCCTGGCATACTGTATCATTAGGAGTAAGGGCAATATCAACAGAAGGAGTACCGAAGTCCTGAACAGTCATTGTTACAGCGCCTGTTACTGTGGCTGGCAGCGGGCACTGAATATTGCTGGTCATATCAACAGTTACCAGGTCACCGTTAGCAGGTATGAAGCTGTATGTTGGCGACAATGCAACAGGGAAACCATTCACCTTCCACTGATAAACAGGGGCTGTACCGCCATTTACCGGATTAGGAGTGTAGGTAACTGTTGCACCCGCACATACAGTATCGTTAGGGCTAACTGTCAAAGTAACTGATGGAGTGCTGGTTGGTATTGTATTCACTACTGCTGCACCAGCCATAGGCACGCTGCAGGTAGTTGCAGTGCTGGTACCAATTACTGTGTATGTACCAACAACAGTTGACAAACCGAAGTCAAGTACAGAGCCTGTACCAGGGAATGCACCCACCGCTGTTGAGCCATGATACAGCATATAGTTTACACCTACTGTAGATCCGCTCAGGTAAATATGAACTCCGTTTCCGCCGGCACAGTAGCTGCCACCGCCGGTAACTGTATACACCAGTGGCAGAGGATATACCGTAACGTTCATTGTCTGGTAGCATCCGCCTGATGGTGCAGTACATGTGATAGTAGCAGTACCGAGTGTGATACCAGAAACAACACCAGTAGTAGCATTTACAGATGCAATACCCGGAGCGCTGCTGGACCACGTACATCCCGGAACCGAGTTACGCAGAGCAGAAGTACCACCGAGGCAAACGTTGGCAGAACCGATAATAGTACCCGGCATTACATTTACAGTTACAGACTGAGTAACTGCACATCCAAATGAATTGGTGTAGCTGATCAGCGTAGTACCTGTAAGGATACCTGTTACATTACCGGCAGCGTCAATTGAGCCTATAGATGGTAAGGTACTTGACCATGCACCCGGTGTTGAAAGGTCAGTCAATGTTATTGTCTGGCCTTGGCATACGGTGCTTGGCCCGCTGATAGCCAGTGGCAGAGGGTTAACAGTAACCTGTACGGCAACTGAACAACCAGCACCAACGCCATTAGAGTAAACGATTGTTACTGGTACCTGGAATGGGAAGCCGGTAATTGGTGCAGCAATATCGCCTGTCACAGGATTAATTGGCGCAACCGGTGTATTGGTACTAGACCATGTACCACCTGCGATAGCATCAGTAAGTGTTATGGTTGAACCCTGGCAAACCTGCATTGGGCCACCAATAGCCGCTGGTATGGCGTTTACAGTCACAATTAACATTGATGGGCAGAAGAAACCAGTTACACTATAAGATATGGTAGTAGTACCAACCGCAAGTCCGTAAACAATACCAGTAGCTGGGTCAATTGAGCCAACTGCAGGAACACTACTGCTCCATGCGCCACCCGGTGTCGCATCAGCAAGCGGAGTAGATGCGCCTACGCACAGTGCATTAAATCCAGTGATAGGAGCAGGGCCGCTGCTTACAGTAATAGAAATTGAAGTGAAACAGCCGGTAGGCATCATGTACGTAATGATACATGACCCGGTAGCGATACCAGTCACTACACCTGCAGAATTGATGGTAGCAACCGTGGCATCAGAGCTGCTCCATGAGCCGCCACCCATACCGTCAGTAAGTGTTGTAGTACCACCTATACATACGTTGGTGCTGCCCATGATACCCAATGGTATTGGGTTAACAGTTACAGGTGCACTGGCAGTACATCCTGCACCCAGTGAATAAGTAATAATTGTAACACCTGGCAGTACGCCTGTCACATCACCAGTTACCGCATTTACAACTGCTATACTTGGCAGGCTGCTGGACCATGATCCGGACCCGCCACCCGATGTATCGCTGAGTGTTGTTGTAGAACCCTGGCAAACCTGCATAGTACCGGTTATTGGGCCGGGAGCGAGAATTACATTGATCAGTTTAGTTGCAACACAGCCCGTGCCTACAGAGTAAGTAATCGTTGCATAGCCTAATGCCACGCCCAACACATCACCGGTCAGTGGGTTTACAGTAGCAATAGTAGGGTCACTGGTACTCCAGGTTCCACCGCCGGCATCTGTTAAGGTAATTGTTGAACCCACACAAACACTGTTAGGCCCGCCTATAGCACCCGGAGATGGGTTCACTGTAAATACCTTTGTACTTGAGCAGCCCGTACTGCTTAGTGTGTAGCTGATTGTTGTTAAACCAGAACCAATTGCAGTAACCGTACCACCTACATCAATCGAACCAACAGTAGGTACTGAGCTTGACCACGTGCCACCTGTTGTAGCATCAGTCTGCAGCGCAGTCTGCCCGATGCACCCAAATGATGGGCCTACGATCGGCAACGGAGTTGGGTTTATCGTCATATTAAATGACTGAATACAACCTGAAGGCAATGTGTACTGAATCATTACTGGCCCTGGAGACACGCCTGTTACCAGGCCTGAGGTTGAGTTAACTGTAGCTATTAAAGTATTGGTACTTGTCCAGTATCCTGCAAGCGCAGTATCATGCAGCATAGTTGTTTCATTCTGGCAAATCACGTTAGTACCTGTAATAGGCGCTGAAGGGTAAACCACTACTGCAGCCAGTACTGTACATGATCCGGCACCATATGAAACCAATGTGGTTCCAGATGCCAATCCGCAGAATAAACCTGTAGATGGGTTAATGGTTGCTATCCCCGGAAGGCTTACACCCCATGAGCCGCCGGGTGTAGGGTCTGTAATGGTAACACAGTTGCCAATACAAACGCTTGCCGGAGCAACAATTGGAGCCGGAGCTGGAATTACGTTCAAAAGTGCTGTAGCTGTACAGCCATTAGTCCAGGTATAAGTGATGGTTGCAGTTCCGCCTGGTGCATAGCCGGTTACAGAACCGGTTGTTGCGCCTATTGGTGCTATCGCACTTGGTGAACTGCTCCATGTTCCACCTGGCGTACCGTCAGCAACAATAGTGGTCTGGCCTACACATATAGCTGCAGGGCCAATAATTGGCGAAGGCGCCTGATTAACAGTTACAGTAATGTTGCGTGTACATCCGGTTGGCAACATATAGCTGATCAGTACAGGGCCATATAGCGCGGTACCGCCAGACACAACTCCTGACGAGCTGACTGTAGCCAATAGCGGATTACCTGAAGTCCAGGTACCACCTGTTGGCAGTGATGTCAGGGTTGTTGTCGCACCTTGGCATACTCTAGCTGTACCTGTAATCAGGGCAGGCAAAGGATTAATTGTAACAGTCGTAGTACGCGAACATCCATTGTAAGTATATGTTACTGTTACAGTATTAATTGTGGTACTTCCGGTAACAATAGCAGACAGCACACCTGTTGTACTGATTGATGCCAGTGTTGTCGGGCTCACAGCCCATGTACCGCCCACAATTGTATCAGTCAAAGTAATGGATGAACCCTGGCAAACCTGCATCGGGCCGGTAATCACAGAAGGCAACGGGTTAACAGTAATTGTTTTGCCGATACCACAGCCTGTGCCACCAGAACCCGCATACGATATGGTAGCCACACCCGCACTCAAGCCGGTAACAACTGTAGATGTACCCATCACAGGCGATACAGAAACCAAAGACAGAGAGCCCGGGTCAACAGACCATGCACCACCTGCCGTTGCATCAGTTTCAGTTATTGTACTTCCCACACATACAACGTTTGGCCCTACCGGTGCAGCTGGCTGTGGCGTTACATTGATAGTACCTGTTACGGTACAGCCAGATCCCAGTGAATAAGTAATACTTGCTACACCTGTAGATACACCACAGATCAAACCGGAAAGAGAACCCAATGTTACAAGGCCGCTCGATGTAGACCATGTACCACCCGGCACCGTGTCACACATATTTGTACACACGCCCACACATACAGCTGTCGGAGGACAGAACTGGCTTGGAGATGGGCTGATGGTCACACTCTTGGTAGCGGCACAACCGGTTGGCAGCGTATATGTAATAGTTGCAACGCAACCGGTAATATGGCCAGTAACCACACCACCTGATGTTACTGATGCACACGCCGGGTTGCTACTCAGGTATGTACCTCCAGTAATGGACGGCACAAGTGTGATAGGTGTACCCACACATCCAGCCGATGGGCCTGTAAGTGTTGGTATCGGATTAACAGTTACAGTGCTTGTACCAGTCATATTTTTGGTACATCCTGTTGCAGTATTGGTAGCTATTACAGTATATGAACCGCCAGTAGTTTGCGGCGGGAAGCAAATACTGGAGCCAGTGCCGGATAAAACCGCACCAGGCACCGGAGTACCTCCCAGCAACAACTGGTAGCTAACACCTACGGCAGAACCTGATAAACACATAGTTACACCTGCGCCACCTGCGCAGAATGACCCGGTTGTTGGTGTCAATGTAAATGCACCCGGTAGCGGATTAACCGTCACAACCGTTGTTCTGGCACAGCCAGTAGACAATTGATATTTAATAACAGCAGTACCTCCGGCAACACCGGTAACAAGCCCGGTTGTCGCAACTACAGAACCAATTAATGGAGCCGCACTGCTCCAGGTGCCACCGCCCGTAAGGTCTGCCAGAGTAATTGTCTGCCCAACGCATACTGTTCCGGGGCCGGTAATAGGCAATGGAATCGGATTAACGGTTACGGTATATGTACGGCTGCAACCTGTAGGTAATGTATATACAATTACTGCAGTACCAGGATTTACGCCCAATACAATACCTGTAGATGAACCAACCGTAGCATTGCCACTTGACGTTGTCCATGTCCCACCAGGGTTAGTAGGGCAGGTAAGCGTAGTTGTATTGCCTACGCATATTGAACCTGAAGGTGTAGCAACTATTGCGCCTGGCAGAGGGTTAACAGTTAAAATAGCTATTGAACGGCAACCCGCTCCTATAGTATATTTAATAGTATCCAGCCCTGGTGTTATGCCACATGCAATACCAGTTGCTGAACCAACAGTACCTATCGCTGTAAAAACGCTGCTCCACACACCACCTGGCGTACTACAGGAAAGTGATGTACAAGACCCTACACAAACATTGGTTGTACCTGTAATTGGTGCTGTCGTTGCGTTTACAGTTACAACCGCAGTTGTAGAACAGCCGTGTAACGACTCAGTATAAACGATTGTAGCAGTACCAAAAGTCACACCTGTCACAACACCACCCGAAGTAACGGTAGCAACTGTTCCGGGTGAAGTACTGAACGACCCGGGGGTAGTGGCATCACTCAGAGTAGTAGTTGTAGCAACACATAGCACCAGAGATCCCGTAATTGGGGCAGGTGATGGATAAACAAATAATGTTCCGGTACGTATACATCCAAAAGGAGAAGTTAACGTAATCGTTGCAACACCTGATGACACACCAGTGACGACACCAGATGTGGAACTAATGGTAGCTATACCTGAGGATAGCGACCATGTACCCGGATCCACATCTGATACCAGTGTAGTGGACCCGACGCAGACCGAAGGCGAACTTGGTAGTATCGGAGAAGGTATAGCGTCAACGGTAACCGGCCATGAAGCAGAACAGCCTCCTGATGTTGTATATAATATAGTATCAATGCCTGCAGTTGAACCTGTTACATTACCAGAGGCATCAACAGAAGCATTTGTGTTTGTAGCACTCCAGGTACCACCTGTTGCAGTATCAGTCAATGTTATTGTACTCAGCTCACATACATGGCTAGGCCCGCTTATAGGCGAAGGCAGGCTGTTTACTGTAATTGCCTGAGTCAGGTAACATCCTGAAGATAAAGTATATGTTACTGTCCCCGTTCCTACAGCTGTACCTGTAACTACACCGGTTGTGGAGTTGACCGAAATCGCACCACTTGACGTACTCCAGGTACCTCCCGCGGGTGTACCAAATAAAGGAGTCGTTGCGTACAGGCAAACAGAAAAAGTACCTGCAATTGACGTTGGGATTGGGTCAACTGTAACCACTCTTATTGCTGTACATCCGGTTCCGGACAATGTATAAGTTACAGAAGCCGAACCTGCAAACACACCGGTCACAACACCCGTGGTCGAGTTAACTGTTGCAAAACCTGTATACCCGACGTCGCTCCATGTTCCGGGCCCCACGCCATCGGTCAGCGTAATTGTAGACCCGACGCACACGTGCGGCGAAGTTGGGCTTATTGCAGGAGGTGCAGGGTTGACCGTTTCCGTTCGCGACACACTACAGATGCCACCTGTTGTTGCAACAATTGTCACTGTTCCGGATGAAACACCGGCCAACGTTCCGGAGAACGAACCAATAGTCGCAATAGAAGGGGATATCGAAGTCCATGTTACACCGCTGGCTGAGTTAGTTAAGGTGACCGAACTGCCCACACAAACTGAAGTTGGCCCAAGAATAGGCCCGGGCATAGGGTACACAGTAATCGTTATTCGCTTTAATAAGGTACAACCCAGGGCATCCGTTATCGTTACTGAATAGGTAGTAGTAACCGTAGGTGTTGCAATTGGCGATGAACAGGTTGTACAACTTAAGCCTGCGGCTGGTGCCCAGACATATGTAATTGGAGTAGCCGTACTGGTAGCACCTGCTGTCATAGCTACACTGGCACCTGAACATATAGATGTATCGTGACTGGGGTTAGCCGCAAGAGTAGAAGGAACAACGCGCGTGTACAACGTATCCGGGCATCCATAGCCTGTATAAGGCGTCAGCACCACAGCATATGTTGTAGCTACCGACGGTGCAGTAATCGTTACAATCTGGCTGGTACCATAAGAAGTTGCATATGTTGCTGAGTCATACCATGCATATGCTGAGTATCCGTCAGGCCCAGCAAGAACAGTTGAACCTGATGCACATCCAATCAACTGGTTGGCAAATAATCCGCAAGTCATGTCAAAATATCCATAGCCCCAGTGTCCGCCGTTACTGCAGCCTGCAGCTGTTACGTCAAGTGTAATAGTACGCCCGCCGAGGCCAGGAAATTTCAGGTTACCTGACGTCCATGTCTTATAATAAACACCTGCAGTACTGGCCGCCAGAAACCCGGGAATAGATGTACTGGTCACATAATTATAAGTGCCACACGGTACCGCGGTGCCTGTTATCGAATCGTATGTTGTCACCACAAACCTAGGCTGCTGGCTGGCCGGATGGCCTCCGTCATTAAGTACAACCGCATACTTATAAATCAGGCTCCAGATACCCGAAGTTGTAGGAACGTGTATATAGTACCGAGCTCTTTGGGTATTGTTATTCGATGAATCCTTACTCAGGCGCAAGGAGTGCAATCCACCACCCGGTGCTACTATAGGAAAACCGCCATATGCATCCAAACCTGCACCGGATGTCCAATCATGCAACGTCGGCCTGGGTGCTGTACTTGTCAGCGAATAGGACGGGCCGGCTGAACAAGTGCCGGAATAATAAACCCAGCTGCCAAGCCCGGTTTCAAAATCAATATTGGTAGGGCATTGTGCTCTTGCTGTAAACAATGCGCACAGAACAAACAGGGGTAGGAGTAATGTAATTTTACGGTTCATAACTTTTGTTATAAAAAATTATCAAAAAAGAAGTTTGAATAGCCTTATTTTACCTAAATGTTATCTTAAACTTAATTTACAAGCAAGCAAGTTATGTATTAATATTTAAAACTTAAAACCGAGAATTCATATTTTTATACACACAATGCGTATTGCTTTTCGAATTTTTCAGATTTCAAAATTAAATTACTAATAAAAAGCATACCAACTTCGTCCAAAATTTCCGTTCCCGATTTCCAATAAGTAATTTCTGGTTAATAAACAGGGCAAATTTTAACAGTTTAACCGATTTCAATTCAGAAATTAAATAATTTCAGGTACTAATGTAGATAGGCGTACCAAAAGCTAAAAAGGTTAGGTATAAAAATAAATATTTTTTATAGCCATTCAATCCAAAACAAAATATTGCATATTAAACCAAATAAAGAGAATGCGGCTTATGCACATTCAAACTGGGGCGTTGATGAAATAATTCCGACTTATGGCCTACCGGCCACATACCTGCGCAGCGATCTTTGCAGCTGTTTCGTTACCCAGCTGAGCTGACTTTTTCCAGTCCAGGCAAGCACCAACTGTATCTTTCATGCTTACTTTCACCATGCCTCTGTCGGCATAGGCGCCCGCATCATTAGGCTGCATTTGTAAAAACCGGTTATAGTCGTCAAGTGCGCCTGAAAAATCACCAGTAGTTGCTTTTCCAGCAGCCCGGTTGTAATAGTTTCTTGAATTGCCAGGCTTTATTTTAATTGCTTTGTCATAATCACGAATAGCTGCGCTGAAATCACCTGCCTTAAAGTAGGCTGCCCCTCTGTTGGCATACGCTTCTGAATACCCGGGAAACTGTTGCAGCGCAGTAGTATAATCCTCTATTGCCTCCTTTACGTTACCATCCTGAATTCTTGCATTGCCACGCAACCAGTAAAAGAAAGAACAGTCTGCAATATCCTTGTTTTTCTCCAGCACATCAGTGAGTAAAGTTTCACTGTCAGACCATGCCTCTACCCTCTTCCATGACATAATACTAAACACAAGCACAATAACGCCAAAAGCTCCATACAAAAGGGTTCTCCATTTGCCCGTTCCATATCTGGTGATCCATTGTCCGCCAATGTAAAAGAATCCAACATACGGTATATAGCTGTAACGCTCAGGTGTGAGTGCGGGGCCCACGGATACCAGTTGGGGCATGATACAAATAGCACCCGCAAAAAAGGCCGAACCAAACAACAGCTCTTTTCTGAAACGGCTCTTCCTGAATACAAACCACACAACCAATATCAAAAAAGGAAGAGACGCATAATACACCCATGGAAACATGCCATTGTGCATATCGGGATAGTAATGCATTGCCGATAAATTAACCGGCAGAAACAACTTAACGATATAAAATGCAGGAACAGCAGTAAATAAAAATATCCTGTTTACCCATCCGTATACAGAAATAGAACCCTCTCCCAGCCCACCTTCAGCTTGTGTAGAAAGAAAACTTACAAAAAGTATCACACCGGAAAGCAGCAACATGGGAACCTTTTCCAGAATCGCTTTCCTGTCTGTTTTTCTGCCTTTGTAAAAGTCAATAATTATCAGTAGTAAAGGTAGCGTTACCGCCTCAGACTTGGCCAGCAGTGCGGCAGCAAAAAGCGCAAATGCCGCAGCATAATATTTCAGCTTATACCCGCTGACTGAATATACAAGGTATGCATTCATTGCCAGCAGATAAAAAAATGCATACAAAGTATCCTTGCGTTCTGATGCCCATGCTACTTCCTCTACATGCATGGGGTGAATTGCAAACAGCAGGCTTGTTACTATCGCAGTTATCCTGCTGCTGCTTAACCGCTCTGCAATTCTAAAAACCAGTAGTGTGCTGGCGGCATGTAGCAGCAGGTTGGCCAGGTGTACCACTAACGAGTTATAGCCAAAAAAATAGTACTCTAGGGCAAATGAAAAATTAGTAAGTGGCTGGTACTTGCCTGCTTTAACTGATGTAAAAATTGTTTTAAGCCCATCGACGCTAAAATCCCGTATCTGCTCATTTTTGAGTATAAAGCTGTCGTCATCAAAATTGGTAAATGCACATGATAAAGACTTGCTGTAAACAGCTCCTGTTATCAACAAAATGATCCAGGGTGCCCACTTTAAAATAAAGCCTGCAACACGGGTTTTCACAGGCTGTTTATTTGCAGTTATATGTGAATTGGCAACATCAGGGCTGCCAGGTTTTATGGGCATACGATATCGCAATTTTATTTTTTACTGCGGGCATTAACATACTGCCGCTCAAAAGTAACTTTTATCACTAAATACTGCTCTAAAAGAATCAATTAATAATACTGGAGAAGTCAAAATAGCTGAACAAAAAATGTATAAATAGAACCTGCCATTAGCGTTCACATTCCGGAATCCGATTCCGCCACATGGAAAAAATGGGCGTTTTTATTTCAGAATTATTACTGATAATCAAACAGTTAGGTATTTGGCACAAGATTAGCTATTCAATGATGGAATATCAGATTTTTTACTCAAACAAACAATTCACAACAATGTTACACATCAATTTCGAAGATAGCCTTAAACGGCGAAAGGTGGAAAATAAAAAGGTTATCAACTTCGTAAACCGCACACACCGCAGCCTGGTTTGTTCGTATCTCGCATTAAAAGAGCGGTATGAATCTCATATAACTTACAATATCACAGAAAACAGTGACGGCAAGCTAATCGGCTATTTCATGGTGCGATAGGCAATCCTGAATTTAATCATGCAGCTAACAACACTCACATAAAATCTCACAATCATCTTTTCAAAACCAGTTTTCTATGCAATTACATGAATTTGATGAATTAAATTTTCTAGCAGACAAAAAAGTCATTGCTTTTAACTCGAAGTATGCACAAAAGATTATGTATCTCAACAGCACTTCAAACAGAAAGGTAAAAGTGTTAGGACTCAAAAAACACCTGTCGGTAGATGGCAAAACGCCGTCAACAAACGCTTTCACGAGCAAAAACAACCTGAGTATATCTGAAATTTACCAGGCAAAATCTGTGATTCTGATGGTTAAGGTAGATAATATTAAAGGTGAAGAAATTGTGCCGTTGAATAGTTTTGTAGAGGCCAACAGCTCGTCTGCGGCGGCCTGGTAATGCAGGGTACACATTTTTAACCACGTAAAATTCTTTTTTTCAAGCAGAGTGAACTATCACTGTAGTGACGGTTTACTGTGCTTTCTGCTTTAGTTGGAGCCTGCTTTCCTGAGAAAATCAAATTCTCATCCGTTTTACAATTTAAAATGCCCTAATAGCGTACCCAGAATTTCATGCCTCATAAATTTTTTTGTCCTGCAGGTATGCCACCCAAATTACAGGCATAGGTTCCGGCTGTTCGCTCAAATTCACAATTTCGGGAAACGTTAAGACAATTTTTTTTACCTTGCCTTAGTTATAGTTCCCGAACAATAGCTGATGCGCCATTACCTGAACTGGAAAACTTTTTTATCATTTGTTGCGTTGGCCATTGTGGCTGCGTCGCTGTATTACACCAACCAGTTGGCTGGCAAACTGGCCGATGAGGAGAAGAAAAAAGTAGTAGAAGTAGCTAATGCCATTAAAACCCTCAGCAACCCAAACAATACAAATACCCAGGAAGTAGCCAATGCCAGTAACGTTATTGCCCAGAACACTTCTATCCCATTGATTTATACGGATGAGAAAGGAAGGATACAGGGGTTCATAAATATTGACACTGTAAATTCAATAGAAAGGAACAACAAGATTGTTGAAGATAAACTTGCAGAATTCAGGCACATCCATCAGACGATTCTCGCCGATTATGGGACCGGAAAAAATTATGTCTACTACGGCGAATCAAATCTGCTGAAGCAACTACGGTTTTTCCCTTATGTGCAGTTGACTATAATTATTTTGTTTCTGATTATTGTATTATTTGCACTGAGTTCTGCCAACAGAAGCCTGCAAAATCAGGTTTGGGTGGGGCTTTCAAAGGAAACAGCCCACCAGTTGGGCACGCCGCTCAGCTCTCTGGAAGCATGGATGGAATTGCTTAAGGAAACTGATGGAAACAACGAAGTGGTGCAGGAAATGCAAAAAGACCTGGACAGGCTTAAACTTGTGGCAGACAGGTTCAGCAAAGTAGGAAGCGCTCCGCAGCTGGAAGAAGAAAATCTGGTAACACGCCTTCGTGGCATTGTTGACTATATGCAAAAAAGGGCACCTCAGAAAGTTGCCATCACCTTGCATGTTGCCGAACAGGAGGTACCAGTAAACATCAGTGGGCCTCTGCTGGACTGGGTAATGGAAAACCTGATCAGAAACGCATTGGATTCAATGAGTGGGCAGGGCAAAATAGACATCACAGTAACCAATAACCAGCAGCAGGTTTGGATAGATATTCAAGACAATGGAAAAGGTATTCCCTCATACCAGGTAAAAAAAGTTTTTGACCCGGGGTTTACTACAAAAAAAAGAGGCTGGGGGCTCGGCTTAACTTTATCCAGAAGGATTATCAAAAAATACCACCATGGCTCATTATTTGTAAAATCATCTGAAGTGGGCAAGGGTACTACTTTCCGCATTATTCTTCGCAGGTAATATATCAGGTTAGCTTTGTAACATAGCATTCAGCTACTTGAAATTCCTGTTTAGTTACTTAGGCTACCGGGACTACCTGATTCAGCTTCAGTGGCACGCAATTGGCTTCAGGCTTACTGCTTTTACTGCACTTATCTGAATCAACCAGGTGTTTGTAACCTATTTTTATCATTTTTTCCATAAGCATGTTTATGTCCCTGGTGTACTGCAAATAAGTACTGTCCCAGTTTTCAGACTTTACCGGATCACATTGCGCCTCTGCAAATGCATTCTGTAGCCGATTTTTCAGGCTGTGGTATTCTTGTTCACAATCTATATAATTGTGCTGATGCGCAACCATGCTTTCAGATTTTTGATTAGTGTTGATCATGTTTTCAGGTTTTACGGGGGCTAACTAAATTGTTTTAAAATTGTTCCGTTATGCACAAAGGTGGTACATAATTGCAGTGTCTACCACCGTTAAATGACGGTATTTTTTCCCCTTTTTTAACGGTATTTGCCATATTATTATCAATTACCACAATAAGTACCGCCATCGAAACAATACCACCGGATAATATTAAAAACGCATAGGCAGGAATTCATTATTTTTGCCCGTAAAACTGCCCCTGATGCTGGATGTAACAATAAATAGCAAAGAAACATTTTCAATCGGACAGACTGATGGAAAAATGAGCATTAATGATGCCATTGTTGATTGGGATGCCTGCACACAACCGGGTGGACTGATAAGTGTAATTCACAAAAACAAAAGCTTTACTGCTATAGTTGAATCGGTTGACAAAGCCACAAAGGAAGTAGTAGTACGGATAAATGGGCAGCCGTATAAGGCATCAATAAAAGAACCAATAGATCAGTTGCTCAGCAACATGGGGATGGACTCAAAAGCGCTGAAAAAAGCTGAGCCGGTTAAAGCGCCGATGCCTGGGCTTGTGCTGAAAATTCTTGTCAGTGTTGGCCAGCAGGTTAGCAAAGGCGATGGGCTGATTATTCTCGAAGCAATGAAAATGGAAAACATTCTCAAAGCGGCAGTTCCGGGGGTAGTTAAAGCAATTAAAGTTACTGAAAAAACTGCCGTTGACAAGGGTGCTGTCCTGATTGAAATGGAATAAGAGGCAAGGTATAAAATCATTGAATTCGGGCTTTACTTAATGAGACTGTTGCTTATTGTATTTTGTTTGTTTATCCCATTGGCGCATGCCTTTGCACAGCCTTTTTCGTTTATTTATTTTCAGGGTGATAAACAGGTGCCTTTTTATGTAAAACTTGAAGGCGTAATGATTCCCCGGTATGGAGGCAACCACTCTATCGTCTCTGAGCTGTCAGCCGGCAAAGCACACATCGAAATATTGTTTGAACAAAATAAATTCCCTTCTCAGAAATTCACAGTCAATGTACCTGAAAACGGTTTCAGGGGGTTTATGCTGCACCAGGGCATTGACGGATTTACGCTATATGACTTGCAGCAAAAAAAGTACCTGCCTGCATCAGGCGAATTATAAAATATTAGAGCCTATGTATTTACGCTATTTTCTAACGCTGCTGTGCTTTACTGCACTGGTATCATGTAAATCGGGGTTGCAGGATAAATTAACCGGATCCTGGCATGCTATCCATCTGGATAACCCGGTAATGGATTCTTTTTTTGAAAAAAGCCAGAAATACATAGACACACTCGGTAACGCAAATGATTCCATCGGAAATTATAAAATCTATGGGGTTACCAATATGGATAGTGTTCGCAAAAGTATGCAGCTGCAGCACGATAGTGCAAAAGCAATGCAGTCGGATGCGGTACTGAAAACAATCTTCCGGTTTTTCAAAGACGGAAAAGCAGAAATAACCATGGCTGGCCGGGTAGATACCTGCAAGTGGCTGACCGACAGCGACAACGGCCTCATTCTTGAGGAAATAGGAGCCGGGAACAACGCTTCGGTATCACGATATCATATTGTAGAAATAAACGAATCTCAGTTAAAACTCCGCTTTTTTGATGAAGGCGACAGCAGCACCGTTACGTTTAAACATGATGATAAATAAACGTCGTTTATTATCTTTGCTCTCTTTTTTGCAGTCGTTGCTGTTGCAGATCATCAGCAATCAAAAAATTAACTATACAGGATACAAACAATAAATTATGCGTTCCATACAATTACGTCAGGCTATCAGAGAAGCAATGGAAGAAGAAATGCGTCGGGACCCGGCGGTTTTTTTAATGGGTGAAGAAGTGGCGCAGTACAACGGTGCCTACAAGGTTAGTCAAGGCATGCTTGCCGAATTCGGCGCAAAAAGAGTGATTGATACTCCAATCGCCGAACTGGGATTCGCAGCAATTGCTGTAGGTGCAGCAATGAACAACACCCGTCCAATCGTAGAGTTTATGACCTGGAACTTTGCAGAACTGGCTATTGACCAGATCGTAAACCACGCAGCCAAAGTTGTGTCAATGAGCGGCGGCCAGTTCACTTGCCCAATTGTTTTCCGCGGCCCTAACGGGTCTGCCGGGCAGCTGGGCGCCCAGCACTCACAGGCTTTTGAAAGCTGGTATGCAAACGTACCTGGCCTGAAAGTAATTTCTACTATCAATCCATATGACGCAAAAGGGCTTATGAAATCAGCCATTAGGGATGAAGATCCTGTTATTTTTATGGAAAGTGAATCTGCTTATGGTGATACGGGTGAAGTGCCTGAAGATGAATACCTGGTGCCAATTGGCAAAGCAGATATTAAAAGGGCCGGAACTGATGTCACTATCGTTTCTTTTAACAAAATGATGAAAGTGGCACTGGGTGCAGCAGAAGAACTGGCAAAAGAAAATATCAGTGCAGAAGTGATTGACCTGCGCACCATCCGTCCGTTGGACTGGCACACTATTGTAGAATCAGTGAAGAAAACAAACAGGCTGGTGATTGTTGAAGAGCAGTGGCCCTTTGCCAGCATTTCATCTGAAATTTCATACCGCGTTCAGAAAGAAGCTTTCGATTATCTGGATGCACCCATACGCAGAATCTGCTCGGCTGATGCTAATATGCACTATGCACCTAATCTGGTTGCCCAGTACCTTCCTGATGTACCGCGTACCGTAAAGCTTGTAAAAGAAGTGATGTACCTCGTAAAATAATCAGCAATATATGCGGGGTAACAAGGCGACAAATCTTTAAATCCCTTACCTGCCGATAAAGCAAAAAAAATAACCTCCGGGAAGCACCCGGAGGTTATTTTTTTTACCAGGATATTCTATTAATACCCTTTCTTGGCAACACCGTCAGCAATTGCCTGATGAGCTTTTGCTTCGCTGAGGATAGCTGCCATTTTGTTGCCTTTACCGTCGTTGCCGTTTGCAATATAACCACCGCGAGCAGTCTTGGTTATTACAGCATCCTGCATTGGTACATTTTTTTCCTTTGTCTTAAGACAATATGCCTTTATCATTTTTGAAGTATCCATAAGAATGTTTTTTAGAAGTTTGTATGCGTTTTAATTAAGCACAAACTACAACTCTTTTTCGGTAATTAGCAATATATTAATTAGAATCTTCACTTCTGCATACCCAAAAGATCAATTAAATTTTTTATTTTATATTTACATATTGCACTAAATAGACTGTTTTCTTCGCTTAGTTATAGATACTGCCAATATTGTGCCTTAATTTCATGCGGTGCAACTGATTGTTATCACCCCTGATACCTCTTTGGGCCTCGAACCAGCCTTGGTAAACGAGTTGTTCAAATGTGGCCTCAACAGGTTGCACCTGCGAAAACCCGCGTTTGACAAGGACTCATACATCAATTACATCAACAATATTGATTCTGCTTTCCATAACAGGATAGTTATTTGCGGACATTTCGAACTATACAACAAACTAAAACTTGGCGGAGTTCACTTAAATGCTCATTTAAGGGCATCACCCGATGTTTGGGATATACTTGCCGATATTCCAGGCTACGCTGTTTCAACTTCTTTTCACTCGTGGATAGAAATTATAGAAAACACCTTTCCTTACAAATACGTATTTATCAGCCCCGTATTCAACAGTATTTCCAAGGTTGGTTACAATGCCGCTATAGACCTAAATGAGTTAAGCGGGTTAAGAAATACCTGCATTACTGCCAGAGGCTATTGCCCTGGCATAATAGGGCTTGGCGGAGTTGGAAGCCGCGAACTACCATCGCTAAAATCAGCAGGTTTTGACGGAGCGGCCGTGCTTGGTGCAGTATGGCAGGCAAAAGATCCTGTTGCAGAAACGGCCAGGTTACTAGGTGCGGCTAAGGCACTATAACACCATTCATACCGTCCTTAAGGTTGTGGACTTTCTGATAGCCTTTATCTACGAGCATTTGAGCGGCGTGCCTGCTACGCACCCCCGATGAGCAGTAAAGTATTATTGCACACTCAATGCCTATCTTATGCAGCTCAGTTTTAAACCCTGACAATGGAATATTGACACCCCCAATGTTACCGATCTCATGTTCTTCTGCCTCTCTTACATCTACCACCTGTACGCTTGTCGAACTTTTCACCATCTCCAGAAACTGATCGTAGTTAATATCAGTGAAGGTGGCTTTACAGCTAAAATCAGAGCCCAGCAACCCTGTTATTTTTTTGTTCGCCTCATTCAGTTTAAACCCAAATGAATGCATATTCATAGTAAGCGTATCAATTACCAACAAGCGCCCCGACAATACTTCGCCAATGCCTGTTATTACTTTGATGGCTTCATTTGCCTGCATAGTACCTATTATACCCGGCAAAGTTGCCACTACGCCAATGTCCGCACAATTTGGCGATTCACCTTCGCCTGGCACATCCGGAAAAACACACCTGTAAGTTGGCCCGTTATTGTAATTGAATACTGATACATGACCCTCAAACCTGTAGATTGC
>OMJB01000007.1 GCA_900299255.1 Sphingobacteriales bacterium | reverse complement strand
TGGTAATTATACAGCTAAAATTGTCGTAAAGTAGTTTACAGTAAGTTTTCGCACAAAACCGGAAGTAACTGCATAACAAATTGAAAATCAATATTTTATATTGCTTCCGGTTTTTCCGCCACCGGAAGCAACCGGAAGATTTCCCGCAATTTGTTTCCGGTGGGCTTAACTACTATCAGTACCATGTGAGCTTAGTGAAACCCTAGTGAACTTAGTGGTTTATTTTAAAATATGTACTCAAAATCCTGCAATTTTCCCAAATGGGAAAGAAATGGGAAATTTTTATCCACAAAACGAATGCAAAGCATTGATTTTCAACATTTTAAATTTTTAGTGCACTTTTTATAAAAAACGGGAAATTTCCTGTTTCACCCGCGAAAACCATCGGCGAACGAGGGCGGCCCGCTTATATTTATCTATGCAACCTGCGCGGCAATGGCACCCTTAATACCCACTATTTCACATAATTTTGCAACCCATGACAAAGCTCTCCGTTAATATCAACAAGATAGCTACCCTGCGCAACAGCCGCGGAGGCAACAACCCCGATGTGCTGCAGGCAGCCATCGACTGCCTCAGGTTCGGTGCCGATGGTATTACTGTGCACCCCCGGCCCGATGAGCGCCATATACGGTACAGCGATGTTAGAGACATAAGCGGCATCATCCCCGGCTTTGCAGGGGCAGAGTTCAACATAGAAGGCAACCCTAAGGAAGAAAAATTTGTGGAGCTCGTGCTCGCAGTAAAACCTGCACAGGTGACACTGGTACCAGATGATCCCGGCCAGCTTACCTCCAATCATGGCTGGGATACTATTGCTGAGCGCGAATATCTGCAGCAGATCATCGCCACGTGTAAAAATGCCGGCATAAGGGTTTCTATATTCGTAGATCCGGTAGAAAACATAGTAGCAGCAGCTAGGCTTACAGGTACCGACCGTATAGAACTTTATACCGAAGGTTACGCCCGTAACTACAGCAGAAATAAAGAAGAAGCTGTTGCCGCATATATAAAAGCTGCCGCAGTTGCATCTGCAAACGGGCTGGGCATCAACGCCGGCCACGACCTGGACAGGCAAAACCTCAAATACTTTGCACAGTCTATACCCGCCCTGCTCGAGGTATCCATTGGCCATGCACTCATATCAGATGCCCTTTACTATGGCCTGGAGAATGTGGTACAGATGTACAGGCGTTGCCTCGTAGTATAAACTGAGTCTAATCATATGATGGTATAGTTTTTATTTGTACGTTTATAATTGAAACGTAGCATTGGTTTCCATTTTCATTGTTTATTAAACAAAAGCGTATCAACTATGGTCTGTAAAAAGGGAATAAGCTGTATCGCATTGTTGTGCCTCATATTTGGCAGCACTTATGCACAACGAAACATGGGCCTTGCCACCGGCAGCTACGATGCTATTAACGCCATGTACCTCAACCCCGCCAGCCTTTCTGGGTGCAATGAGAAAATTGTGGTTAATCTGTTTTCATTGAACATGGCACTGGATAACAGTCTCGGCACATTCTCAAAGCTCGGCAACATAGGCAGCAGCAACGGTGATGCATTTAAATTCTCTGGCGATCAGCCGTTCAGTATGGTGGTTCCGGCACTCGATCTGCGCCTGCCTGCCATAATGATCAGTCTCAACGACAAACTGAAACAGAGCTTTGCTGTCAACTTCCGTATCAGGGGTATGAATCAGTTCAATCATTTCGACCCAACGCTGTACAGTACCGTTACCAGCGGCAATCACATAGATCAGGATTACCATTTTACCACAAACAACTTTAACTGGACCGCCCATGTATGGAGCGAAATAGGCCTCAGCTATGCATTACAGGTACTAGATAAAGGGCCGCACAAAGTAAAAGCCGGCATCACACTGCGCTACCTGGGCGGCGTAGACTATCTGAGCCTGAAAGGCAAAAATCTGGATATCACCTACAAACAAGGCAACGATACTTTTTATGCCCAGCACTCTGATCTGGAGTTTGCCAGTAATGCCATCAGTGCCGATAATGCATTTAAAAACGGTGTAGATGCATCGGGTATATTCAGTTCGCTGTTTGGTGCCAAAGCCGGCAGCGGCTTCGGTATGGATCTCGGAGTTACCTATACTTACTACATCGGGGGTGGGGATGATATAGGCCCACCACAACTGATGCAAAAACAGGACGGGCACAGGCTCACAGCATCTGTTGCGGTCACTGACATTGGCTCCATCAAGTACAAAGAAGGTAAAAACTTTGTAGTAAATGTTGCCGGTGATGGCCACCTCACAGGCAAAGAACTGTCAGACAATGTAAACAACTATACACAGTTCAAGGACTATGTTGCAGCAAGGGGTTTTCAGGTAGATACCAACTCAAAAGCTACCAAAGTATATATGCCTACTTCCCTTATTGTTGGCGCTGACTATCAGATATGGAAGAAATTTTATGTAAACGCAACCTATATAGCCAATCTGGCTAACAGGCAGAACTATGGCAATTCATACTACAACCAGCTCACAGTAACTCCCCGTTTCGATTATAAGCTCATAACATTGGGTGTCCCTGTTACGTATAGTTCGCTGGCAAAAGATGTAAAAGTTGGCTTAGGTGTTCGTATCTCGGGTTTCTACTTTGGCAGTGATGATATGCTGGCACTGATCAATGATAACCAGCACGGATTTGGTTTCTATTTCGGCTTTTACGTCCCTATCTTCCGGAAAGCATCAAAAAACGACTATTATTAAAATAACTCATTTGTTTATAGTTTAAGATATAATTGTTAATTTACAGCCTTATGTGCCTGCCCGCAGGCCATATTGAGCCATAAATGAATAGACTATACTACATACTTATATTGCTTGTTTTTGCTACTGTAACCACCCGTGCACAATATAATTTGGGTGTAGCAACAGGTAACTGGAGCGGCACTCAGAGTTTGTATCTCAACCCCGCTGCAATTGCCGATAATAATGAGCGTTTTGTCATAGACATTTTTTCCATTACAGGTGGCCTGGAAAACAGCCTGGGTACCATCAGCAAAAGCGGAGGCCTGCTTGATGTTATTAACAAAGGCAGCACCGATAATTTATTCAGCTATTCCGGCAATAACCAGTTTAGTTTGCTGGCTCCATATGTGCAGGCGCACCTACCCGGAGTGATGGTGAGTATAGGAAAAAAACTGAGCCTTGCACTTACCACTGGCGTGAGAGGTATGAACCAGTTCAATAATTTTGATCGTTCGTTGTACCGCACCCTTACAGACCCTACCTACCTGCCCGATGGCAATCTTGTACTTACTTCAAATAAGTTCAACTATACAGCCCACGTTTGGAGTGAAGTTGGTTTGTCCTGCGGTGCAGTATTGTTTCAAAATGCACAGCATGAACTCAAAGCCGGAATCACACTCAAATATCTGGGCGGTATTGGTTATCTGGGCCTTAAAGGCAACAACCTGGATGCACAGTATAAAACCAACAACGATTCACTGTTCGTAAGCCATTCCGACATTGAGTTTGCCAGCAATATCATCAGCACCAAAAGTGCTATTCTGAATGGCGTATCTAACCACAATATATTCAGTGAGTTCTTTGGTTCAAAAGATGGCCGTGGCATGGGTGCAGATTTTGGTCTGATTTATGAATTCACACCAAAGCAGAAAAAGGAAGAAAAACCAGTTGCAAAAGGGGACAAAGTAAAAGAAAAGAAAAACACTGAAAAAAATTACCTCTTCCGCATTTCAGCGGCAATTACAGATATCGGTTCAATAAAATACGGCAAAGACAATAACTCTAATGCAACTGTTACCGGCAACGGTATAATTTCCGGAAAAGACTTCAGTGCCAACGTAACCAACTTTGAAGATTTCAGAACATACGCCAAATCTCACGGCTTCACTGCCGATACCAGCCATCAGGATACAAAAGTGTACATGCCTACAACTTTGCATCTGGCGGCAGACTACCATGCATGGAAAAGATTTTATGTAAACGCCACTTTCATAGCTAATCTGGCCAACAGGCAGAATTTTGGTAACTCATACTACAATCAGGTTACCGTAACACCTCGTTACGATTGCCGCCTGTTCAGTATAGGCTTGCCTGTTACCTATGGTACTATGTCTAAGTCCATGAAAGTAGGTTTGGGTGCCCGTATCAGCGGCTTCTTCATTGGCAGCGACGACATGCTGGCAATGTTTGCCGGCAATCAGTCTGGTTTTAATATCTATGCCGGTGGGTACATACCATTCCACAGGCACAATAAGAAGGAAAAAGCTGGCAAGGGTGAGGATGAGCCTGAACCAGATAGCGAGCATGGTGGCAGTTCAGATAGTTCAGATGTTTCTTTTGTACCTGCTTACAAAGAAGTAAACACAGGAGTGGTAACTGCTCTTTCTGAAACCGGAAACGTTGTAGAACATAATCCTATACACCACCGCCGGGCTGTCCATGAAGAAATGGATGTAGAGAAGCACTGATCAGATAGTCACCTGCAGTCGCTCAAGCTCTGCTGAATATACGCAGTATGAGCTTATCCCTTTACATGTTGTTATGAATGGATAAGCTGAATCTTCACAGCATCACCGGCAACATGTGTTTTCAGTTGTATCAGGTTCTGCTCAGCAGGTCCTTTTGTTACCATCCCTTCATGGGTAAATTGGCTGCCGTGAGCAGTGCAGTAATAATTGCTCCCCGTTTTTGTGAGTGGCTGGCCGGCATGTGTGCATTTTAACAGCAGCGTAGTAAAGGTGCCGTCTTTATTCTTCTGTATTGCCAGATCGTAGTCATAATTGCTGACCCTGATAATTTTATAATCTGCCTGATCAAATGCAGCAAGCGGAATGGTGACAACATCATTGGTCGACGATGATTTTATTACACCAAGCGGTGTTTTGCATGCAGAAAGTAATGCACTTGTAAGGAATCCGGAACCAATTGCCAGGCATACGCCGCATGACCCTTTAATAAAATCCTTTCTGTGCATACTAAAACGAATAGCCAATGGCTAAGTTAAGAAAAGCATTGTTTTGTTTGTAAGGATCGGCCGATAACAAAATGTTTTGCGCACCGGTATGAAGCAGGTGTACATCTGCTTTAATAGCCACATTGGGAACAGGAAAGTATCCTAGTCCTGCAATCAGGTGATTCTGATAGAGTGTGCCGTCATATTTAACGTTGGCAGGTGTTTTTACATTCAGGTCCAATACCTCATACCGGGCGAAAACAGTAAGTTGTTTTGACTTCCATTTTTGAGATTTCATACTTTGCAGCAGATTATACCCTAGCTCTCTATAGGCACCATACATCTGCTCTGGTGTATTACTGCCAAACGCATTGTTGATGCTGGCAGCCTGCGGAATGGACACATTGCAGCCAAGAGCCTTAAATGAGATACCATTATGGGCATATTGAATATTGGCTTCAGCCAGATACAGAGGTGCACCAAAAACACCCTTTTGCAGCCCTAATGTATCAGCATATTTTGCAGGCATGGCAGTAGTGCCCCCCATATATCCAGAAACCTGAAATTTCCAGTTACCGGCAAAAAACTGTACCGCACCTGTTATGGCCAAAGAATTGCAACTGGCATTTTGTCCTTCGGCTCTTCCTCCTTCAAAACCGGTTCCATGTTCAAAACCTGCGCTGTTCAGGCCATTCAGCAAAGCTATGCTGTAGGTAAGAGGCAGCGTTGTTGTTTGCCCGTAAAACCCGATGCCAATCTCCCGCCACGTAGAGGGTATAATCAATTGTTCAGTGATAGGTCGTTCTACGCCGTTAAAATTTACAGGCAGGTGGTTTTCGTTGATAATACCTATGCGGGGAATAAACAGACCCGCTACAAAATACTGCCTGGGGTTCAGGGCAAATTTCAGGTAAACCTGTTCCATAGCAACCTCGCCCTTTACGCCACCGCCTTCAACTTTTGCATCTTCGACTTCCAGTTCAGAAAAAAAGGAGATATGGCTTGAGAACTGGTGCCCAACGAATAATACTGCGCGTTTCAGTTCAGCAGTTGATCTTTCTTCATTAAAATCTCTCTGAAAATGCAGTTCGCCATATCCTGATATTATGGTTTTGGAATGTCCGTTGCCAAATGAATTAAGGGAGTCTTCACCTGTCACAGCAAATGACTGATGGGCAGTTGTTGCTTTGGATTTTGGCTCCTGCCCCTGGCTGGTTTGAAATGCCAGCAGGCACAGGCAAAAGATGATAGCATGTTTGATCATTGGTTGAATTTATTTTCGGTGGGCAAAGAAACACACAGCATTTTTAAAAGCATTGAATAAACGGGAATAAGGTTTTACTAAAAAGGAAAGGCAGTATGTGGCCAGAGCCCAATAAGATCATGATTTTTGTCATCAGATAGGATGAATGCGATAAACTCATTCCAAGTATCTATATTTGTTCTTGCTAAATCGGGGAGTTTGCACCCTCTCCTGGAAAACACACAGATGAACGACACAATTTTTACCGATAAAAAGCTGCTGGATGAAATAGCAAAGTACACCCGTGCAAAGCATATAGCCCGCGATGAAGTGCTTATGCAGCTGGGCGATGAAATTGTGTTTGCACCGTATGTTTTAAAGGGTGTGCTGCGGATTGTAAGACAGGATAATGAGGGAAAAGAAATTTTCCTGTATCATCTGTATCCCGGTCAGATATGCGCTATGGCTATCAATTGCTGCCAGACCCGGAAAAAGAGTATGGTTAAAGCCATAGCAGAAGACGATACAGATCTGATGCTGATTCCCGTGAACATGGTGGAGGAATGGATGAAGTATCCCGAATGGAAAACATTCGTCAACAGTACGTATGGTACCAGGTTTACTGAATTGATGGAAGTCATAGATCTGATTGCATTCAGCAACATGGACAAACAGGTATTGCATTATCTGCAGGAGCGTGCCAGAGCCGCTAATACAAAGGCACTTTTTATCACCCACCAGCAGATCGCCGATGAGTTGCATACACATCGCGAAGCTGTTAGCCGTTTACTGCGCACTATGGAAGATAAGAAACTGGTAAAGCTGGGAAGAAACGTTATTGAGCTTACTGACGGCGATTAAAACTGGGCCTATCTGATTCCTTCCCAAAAATATTTTTCTGTTAAGTAACAAATGTTCCCGACTGCGTTTTTTAGCGGTAGTAGCTTTGTCAAAACTTCATCGTATGAAAAAGAACATTGGTTCATTTGATCGTATCCTCAGGATAGTTGTAGCGGTTGCAATAGCAGCGCTGTATTTTACAAATGTTATCAGCGGTACCCTCGGTATCATACTGATGGTGCTGGCAGGAGTATTTTTACTCACAGCATTTGTTAGTTTTTGCCCCTTGTATGTACCCTTTGGAATCAGTACATGCCCTAAAAAAGAACAGCAGTAATTCTTTAACAATTGTTTACAGAAAAAGACGCTGTTACACAACAAATGTTCCCAAACAGTGAATGCAGATGATTCACTTTTGCGGAAAGAAAATAGAATCAGATTGAAAGCTAAGTTGATCAAATACAGACTGGAAATTGCAGGGGTATCAGCGGGGGCATTGGCCGGATGGTGTTATTGGTATTTTGTGGGTTGTTCATCCGGCCAATGCCTCATAACCTCAAGGCCGTTGAACAGTACCGTGTACGGCGCAATGATGGGTGGTTTGATTTTCAGCATGTTTAAAACTAAAAACAACAAAAATGAGTAAGATTGAAGAATTATTACAAACAGGAGCAGCAGTGATAATCGATGTGAGAACGCCGGAAGAATTCAGCGGAGGTCACGTAGCGGGAAGTAAAAACATTCCTTTAAGCGAAATTCCGATGCACGTGAATGAGCTGAAAGCAATGAAGAATATCGTTTTATGCTGCGCCTCAGGAGGTCGCAGTCAGAATGCAGCTTACTATCTGCAACAGCAGGGCGTTGATTGCCACAATGGTGGACCATGGACCAGCGTAAATTATTTGACAAACAAAAAATAGGGTTTTATGATAGCAGCAATTAAGAAAATACTGGGCATTGGTCCCAAAGCAGATCTGGCCGAAGTACTGAGCAGAGGCGGCGTAATAGTAGATGTGAGAACTCCCGGAGAATTTGCCGGCGGACATTTGAAAAATTCAATTAACATACCTTTGCAGAATCTGCAGGGCAGCCTGTCTAAACTGAAAAAAGACAAACCTGTGATTACCTGTTGTGCCTCAGGCATGAGAAGTGCATCTGCCAAATCAATGCTGCTGGCACAGGGTTTTACAGAAGTGCATAACGGAGGTAGCTGGTTTGCGCTGAAAAAATATGAGCAGTAAATTTCAAATTAGATATGGATCGGGAAATACGTGATTTTTGGGATAAAAGGTTTGGGCAGGAAGGTTATGCTTATGGAACGGAGCCCAATGTGTTCTTCAAATCAGTGATAGACAAAATGCCACCCGGCCGGATTTTTGTTCCGGGGGCAGGTGAGGGCAGGGATGCAGTGTATGCTGCCACGCTTGGTTGGGAAGTGTTTTGTGCTGATCTGAGTGCTTCAGGTAAAAAGAAAGCCGAAAGCCTGGCTACCGAAAAAAATGTAACTCTTGATTACCAGGTCATTAATATCAACGATATTCAGTTTCCCGATAATTATTTTGATGTTATCGCCTCTGTTTATTTTCATTTGCCTACAGAAGTAAGGAAACCTTTTTTTGCAAATGTGAGCCGGTGGTTGAAACCGGGCGGCACTTTCATAAACGAGTTGTTTACACCCGCCCAGCTGGCCAATAATTCCGGAGGCCCGAAAGATGAAGATATGCTGATGACCGTTGAAAAATTTGAAAGTGAATTAAAGGGTCTTACAACAGTAACCAGTCAGGAATGTGAGGTGGATTTGAATGAAGGCAGTTACCACCGTGGAAAAGCAAACGTAGTAAGGTTCATAGCAGTAAAATAGCAAAGGAATGAAGTACATTATAGTAGGTGCAGTGGCGGGGGGAGCAAGTACAGCAGCGAGGCTGCGTCGGCTTGACGAACATGCTGAAATCGTAATTTTTGAGAAGGGTGATTATATATCTTATGCCAATTGCGGATTACCGTACTACATCGGAGATGTGATCAAAGAAAGAAGCAAGCTGTTTGTGCAGACGGCCGCATCGTTCAACAGCCGTTTTAATATTGATGTAAGGATAAAAACGGAAGTAACAGCAATTGATCCGGTGAATAAAACAATAACCGCATACAATCTGGTGACCGGCCAGACGTACAGCGAGAAGTACGATAAACTTGTTCTCTCGCCGGGTGCCGAACCAGTGCGCCCTCCTTTGCCCGGTATCGGACTAGAAGGTATTTTTACACTGAGAAATGTAACTGATACTGATTTCATTAAAAGTTACGTTGACAAAAGAAAGGCGGGTAAAGCTGTAATAGTTGGTGCCGGTTTTATAGGACTGGAGATGGCCGAGAGCCTGCATGGTCTGGGTATGGAGGTAAGTGTTATTGAAATGGTCAACCAGATTCTGGCACCGCTGGACTATCCGATCGCAGCTATTGCCCAGCAGCACCTGCGCTCAAAAGGAGTTAATCTGCTGTTGGGTACCTCTGTAGCCGGTTTTGAAAAGAGCGGAGAGCAGTTGACTGTGTTGCTCAAAGACAAACCCTCTGTTGAAGCAGATGTGGTAATTTTATCTATAGGCGTAAGGCCAGATACACGGCTTGCCTTTGCCGCCGGGTTGCAACTGGGATCCGCAAAAGGAATATACGTAAATGAATATCTGCAGACGTCAGACCCTGATATATATGCAGTGGGCGATGCCATAGAATTTGCCAACCCGATAAGCGGCGCTTCGATGAATACCTATCTTGCAGGGCCTGCAAACAAGCAAGGCAGAATATGCGCTAATAATATTGTACTCGGTAATGTTCAGAAATACGGTGGCGCCATCAATACTGCAATAGTAAAGGTGTTTGATATGACAGTGGGTGTCACCGGTATGGCATCAAAACATCTGAAGCTGGCAGGTATAGATCATCTGGTTTCTACTACTCATAGCGGATCTCATGCCGGCTACTATCCCGGAGCTGAGCAAATGTCCATACAGATCACTTTCTCGCCGTCAGATGGACGTTTGCTGGGAGCGCAGGTTGCCGGATATACCGGGGCAGATAAGAGGCTTGACGTACTTGCCGCTGTAATCAGGAGCAAAGGAACTGTTTATGACCTGGCTGAGTTTGAACATGCATACGCACCGCCTTTCTCTTCGGCCAAGGATCCGGTGAATATGGCAGGTTTTGTTGCGGATAATATTCTGACTGGAAAGCTGAAAGTGGTACATTTTGAAAACATAGGCACGCTGGGCGATAACAGTCTGCTCGTTGATGTTCGCAATGTAGACGAATATGCACAGGCTACAATGCCGGGTGCAATCAATATTCCTATTGACCAGCTTAGAGAAAGGATGCATGAACTGCCTAAAGAAAAGAATATCTACATATTTTGCCAGATTGGTTTGCGTGGCTATCTGGCACAAAGAATACTCGTGCAAAACGGTTATGAACATGTTCTGAACATATCGGGTGGATTTGCGCTGATGAACAAGATAAAGACAGAAAGGGCATTGTTAAACTGAATATGAATTGAGACTATGAACACATTTAAAGCAAAACTCCTGACCAACTGGCATATAATGCGCGTCTTCAGGTTGGGTATAGGTATATGGCTTCTGGTTATGGCCATACAGACACAAGATTGGGCAACAGGACTGTTTAGCGCATTCTTTTTATATCAGGCAGTTACCGATACCGGTTGTTGCGGGACACAAAGTTGTTATGCTCCGCAGGCAAAGCAAGTAGTAAAAAAGGACAGCACTTTAGACGACACTGAATACGAAGAGATAAAATAGGACAATATGGAAACAACAAAATTCTCAGATTTGATAAATGGTGCGAAACCTGTTCTGGTAGATTTTTCAGCAGAATGGTGCGGACCTTGTAAAATGATGGCACCCATACTCACCGAGCTGAAAAAGGCTATAGGCGATACAGCATCAATTATTAAAGTAGATGTGGATAGAAACCCTGCTGCTGCATCACAGTTTAATGTATCCGGCGTACCAACACTTATTTTGTTCAGGGATGGCAAGGTATTGTGGCGGCAATCGGGTGTAATGCCAGCCGGTCAGTTGAAACAGATTATAGAAACCAATCTGGCAAAGTAAGTAATACCTTGCAGGTTAACAATCAAATCAATAATAAAATGAAAAGAGTACTTTCAATTATCGCTTTGTTATTTTCACTCCAGTATCTGGGCGCGTGTCAGAATTCAGGCGGAAACGGCCAGATTAAAGAATCAATTCCGGTAGATCAGTTTGAAAAAAAGCTGGCCGGCACGCCAGGTGCCCAGCTTGTTGATGTAAGAAGCAGTGGGGAATTTACAGAAGGGCATTTGGCAGGAGCTGCGAATATGAACATTAACGACGATGGTTATAAAGATAAGTTTAATACGCTCGATAAAAACAAGCCGGTTTTTGTGTACTGCCTGTCGGGTGGGCGTAGTGGCAGAGCAGCAAATATTATGCAGGAGATGGGTTTCAAAGAAGTGTACAATATGGCTGGAGGTATCATGAAATGGGAGAGTGCAGGCAAACCCATTGAACATGGCAATGCCCCGCCCAAACCTGCCGGTATGTCTATGGACGAATTCAGCAAGAAGGTAGCAGGAAACAACTACGTACTGGTTGATTACAATGCTCCGTGGTGCGCACCATGCCAAAAGTTGATGCCCATGCTGGAAGCATTTGTGCAAAAAAGAAAAGATAAGGTCACACTCCTCAAAATAAATTACGACGATAACAAATCACTGGCCAAGGAGAAAGGTATCAGCGGCATACCCTATGTGGAGCTATACCACGAAGGTAAACTTGTGTGGAAACACGAAGGGGCTATCGAGGAGAAGCAGTTGCAGGAAGAGACAAAGCTCTAACGTTACTGGAATGATGGCTTATATGTCATCAATCTCGCTTACGGCCTCGTCTTTCTCCGGTCTTATCAGTTCATACCGTTTTGCAAAGTTGCACCAGTGGCAGTCTTCCTTGCCGCAGCCTTTGTCGAATTTATGGTTCATGATATCACCGTATGCGTCCTTGATTTGTTTGCGTACAATTTCTTCGTCCTGCGGAAATACCGGTACTACCACTCTTTTGTATTCGCCGTTCTTGCTCTTTTCTATAAAATCAAACATACCCAGCTTCACATGGTATTTTCTATCTTCACAGTTTTCAAGTAGCAGCTTGTAGAAAACCATTTGCCGCCAGTAGTCGCCGCCTAATGGTTCTTTTTCGTTGGGTGCTGCGGTATGCGGTGTTGCTGACTTGTCGGGGTCGCCGGTTTTATAATCCACAACTGTGCAGCTGTCTCCCGATATTTCTATCTTGTCAATTTTACCGGTAACTGGTACGCCGTCTAGCAGGTACCTGGGCACTTTAAATTCTATTTCCACATCTTTATGAAAGCCATTTATATAATGGTCATAATACTCGGTTAGTATGGTATGTCCTTGTTCCAGTCTCCTTTCAAACTGTACCGGGGTAAAACACGATGCTTCTGAATACAATGCAGCATTGAAAGCGTTAAGCAAATGTTCTTTGTCATGAAACTGGCCGTTGTTCTGCTTCATATCCAGAAACAGCTTTTCAATAGCATAATGTACTGCGCTACCAAATGCCAGCGAGTCATTTTTCTGAAAAGGTACTTTGAGTATGGTTTCGTAATAAAAACGGATAGGGCAGTGCAGGTATTTCGATAGGGATGTGTAGCTCATCACAAACTGTTTCAGCAGTTGGTCTATCCATTCGGCATTGGCCATTTTTATCCTTATCTCTGGTACGGGCTGCATGGCCCATTTCATATAGTTTTCCAGCTCTGCCGATGGTACTGATTGTTTTTGCCGCTCTTCCGGTTTGCTGATTTCATCAACAAATAACGAAGCGGTAAGCCCCTTGCCCAGATTGTCGTTTTCTGCATAAGAAATGTGCAGGTGTTTTTTGGCGCGTGTAAGTGCTACATAAAACAAGCGTCGTGCAACTTCTGTTTTAGAAGAGTTGCCGGCATCTTCAGTTGTTGCAGTAATAGTATCTGGCAGGCGGTAGTCGTTGCCCGCTCCTTTTTTTTCTTCCCAGTAGTTTTTGGTACATCCTATCAGATATACGTACTCAAACTCATTGCCTTTTGAACTGTGTGCTGTAAAAAAATTGACACCCGTATCATTCTTAATTACCCGGTTCAGCGGCACCGAGATTTTCTCTTCAATCATTTTATCCACCTTTTGCAGAAATTCCGACGGCTTTATTTTAGAATTTCTGGCGTATGTGTCTTTCACAAATTCGAAGAACGTATACAGCACCTGTATCTGCCATACATGATTAGTAGTTTTCACAAGGTGTGCCACGATTCCACTTTCGTGTACTATTTTTTCTATCAGTAAAGGAAGTGGTAGCGAGAGCTGGTGTTTTTCCCAGTGGTCCAGATTGTTGCCCAGCCGGCTCATTGCCTTTGCTGATTTCAGCCCCAGCGATTCAAGCAGCAGCGGATTGGATAGTAAAAGCCGCCACCTGAGCGGGCTTTTTTCTTTCCTGTTGCTTTGTATGTACAATGCCAGTTGTGCAATATCTGTGGGCTCTATGCCGTAATAGGGCGTATGCATGGCCTCAAACAGTTTCACCTCTCCGTCAAACGGTTTTTTCCGTTCCTCATCCAGGTACCTGAGTATATTCAGTATTTGTTCAATCAGGTGTTCCTGTAGTATGTTTACCGGCTTTTTTATATTGTATGGTATTCCCTTGCGCTCCATCAGTGCAATAATGTTGTCAGCCTGCTTGTGCTGTGCATACAGTATGGCCACATCGCTGAGTGCTATACCCTTTTTTTGCAGCTGCTCTATTTGCAGTATCAGGTCTGCTTCTTCCTGCAGTATGTTCTGATAAGATTTGACAATTGGTACAATAGTTTCTTTGCCATTTAAAAACCTGTCAGAAGCTGCAATAATATTTTTATCCAGTTCCAGTTCGTGCAGCTGATTGATCAGCCGTTGCTGATTATTCCCTATGGTGCCCATA
>OMJB01000006.1 GCA_900299255.1 Sphingobacteriales bacterium | reverse complement strand
ATTTTTCCTGTATCCATTCTTTCTTTTTGGATTTCGCGGCCAGCTCTTTTGCTATCTGCATGCCCCGGGCCGCGTTCTTCTGGGCAAACGCCACGCGGGCTGTGCCTGAAATGTTGGCTGCATCCTCAGGAAATTTAGAAAACGCCGCATTGGCCTTTTCCAGCTTGCCTTCTATGATATAACAAAGCCCCAGATAATAATTCGCCTTAGGGTTGGTAGCTGCCAGCGGCTCAAGAATACGCTCGGCAGACTGCCACTTGTTGTATTGATACATTTTAATTCCGTCCTGTACTGACTGCTGGGCAGATGCCTTTATACCAAACGCAAGCGCCACCAAAACTATTACTCCCTTGATACTGTACTTCATTGTACTTGTATTGTTTATTGTTAACTGATTATTTATTGTTTATCTGAGCAGACCTGATTACCATTTCTGACCTTGTAGGAAACAGATGTGCATGAAAAAATATTAACTGGCCACGCTGCCCTGCGAGAAAATTAGCAAATCCTGTGCCAAGCCCCGGGTAGCTTTCGCTGTTTATATAATACAAAGTCCTGGTGAGCGGATACGATTTCAGCGCTATATAAGCCTGGTATGGCTTTAACAGCTCGTGAGACTCAGCGTTCTGAACGGCCGCAACTTTTACATTCTTAATAAATGCACCGGTGTTCTGTGGGTCGTTGTCGTCGCTCACATAACTTAATCCTACAAACCCTATTGCGGCCGGGTTCTTTGATACATAGTCAACTACTTCCTTGTTTCCCTTAGCCGCAAACACATTGCTGCCTAGCTTTTCACCTCTCAGAATGGAATCGTTAATAAACCTGACAGTACTGGAACCCTGGTTGTCGAATACAACTGTATACTTTGTTTTAAATTGCCCAGTGAGTATTCCCTTTAGTGCATTTACATCCAGCAAAGAATCCGGAGATTCATTGTTTACGATAACTGCCACTGCATCTCTGGCAACTGATAAAGAAGTAGGATAGATTTTCCTTTCCAGGCAACCATCTTTCTCAGCTTTGGTTAGATCACGTGTCACCAGTATCAGCCGTGCTTTGTTCTCAAAATAATCTTTCAGGCACTCTGCTTCCGGTTTATAATGTATAGATACTTTGGCTTCAGGAAAACTGCTGTCAAAAATCCTTTTTTGTTCGTCAATAATTGGCTGAAAAGTTTCATCGACAGAAATATCTATTGCGCCCTTTCCCAAACTATCGGGATGCTTTGGCGCATCGTCGCACGAAAGGGTAGAAAGGCTCACCAGAAGAATAAAACATATGTGTTTCAGCCAAGGCATAAAGAGCGCAATTTTACTGATTAATTTAAAGAGTGAGGTTGGTTATATCTGTTCTAACAATAATTTAACAGGTAACTAAAGCCCTGCAAGCGATGTAAAATTCGGCAGGCGCCTAGTCTTCGGCAACGGAACGATTATTCCTGCCGGCAACCGTTTTAATTCCCCTGTACAACCTGAACAAGCCACCAATCAGCATCATGCCACCCAGAATATATGCCACCCATGCTGGTACCTCAATACCTACAAAAGTGCGTGCGTATACCAGAGATCCGCCGATAAACGAATAAAAGATGCCCATTACAATATCCATCATTGTTCTAAATTGGCTTGTCCTTTTTTCTCTTATTTCTTCTCTGTAGCTCATATCCTGTTATTGAATGGCAAATTTAGTTCGGTTTATCTTAAAGAAGCAATTTGGCCATAATTCCATAAACTGCCTTTAGATTGAAATAGTACAAACAACAGGCCATTTATATTTAAAGTATTGTTAAGGCTTTGTTTTAGGGTATTCTGTGTTTATGGAATAGCTACCTTTCTCCATCTTCTTTCTAAAACGTAGTATATGAAAAAGAAAAACCTCTTTTTTTGGGTAGTCATTCCGATTCTGGGCTGCCTGCAGAGTAACGCACAGACAACGCAAAAACTGAACATAGAACAGGCGACCGTTTTCCTGAGTGGCGCAGAGCTGGTTAGCACAGCACGCATCAATCTGGCCAAGGGTGAGAACGAGGTATTATTTACCAATGTTGCCGGTGATGTGAACAGCCAGAGCCTTACCGTGAGCGCTTCAAACGGCGTGGTTGTAGAATCTGCGATCTTTCAGAATAACTACCTGGCGACCGAAGTGCTATCGCCAAAAGCACAGGAGATAAAAGACAGTATTGAAATTATTTCAGCAGATACGCAGGCAGTGCATAATAAAATAACCGTTCTAGGCCATCAAGTGGGAGTACTATGGAAAAACTGGCAGGTTAGTGGCCAAAACAATGGCTTGTCTGTTGCAGAACTGGCAAAGCTAGAGGACTTTATTAATGCCAGAATGGAGAACTATCTGAACCTGAAAACGAAAGAAGAAAACAAGTTAAACAAACTGAAAGACAGGCTAACTAAGCTGGAACTGCAACTGGAAGAAGAGCAGAAAAAAACTTACCAGCCCGGGGGGCAGCTGTTGGTGAAATTCTATGCCAAAGAAGCGACAGCCAGTGCAATTGGTATTAATTATATTGTACCCAATGCCGGCTGGACACCCACCTATGATATAATGGCCGATGATGCCAACAGCCCGGTAAAATTGTATTATAAAGCCAATATTTTTTATAACAGTGGTGTGAAATGGAATAATGTAAAACTAAGCCTGAGTACTGGCAACCCGAATGAAGGAGTTCAGGCTCCGGTGATGAACCCCTGGTACCTTGCATTTTATGTACCTCAATCCTATGCCTATCAAAAACGCGACATGTCCAGAGCAAATCAGGCGCCATCTGCGAGCAGTATGGGCGGTGCCTATGAAAAAACAGCCATGGCCGGAAACGGGATTGTTACCGATCCTGTTACAATGAACGACTATGTTTCTGTTGACAACTCAGGAGTAAACACCACATTCGATATTGAATTACCCTATACTGTACCAAGTGACGGGAAGCAGCACCTTGTGGCTATAAAACGCTATGAATTACCTGCCACATACAGATATTATGCTGTACCCAAACTGGACAAAGACGTATTTCTGCAGGCAAAAATTACCAACTGGGAAGATATCAACCTGCTGCCCGGCACCACAAATATTTTTTATGAAGGCACTTATGTGGGCCAGGGCACAATAGACCCGAGGAGTGTGAAAGACACCATGAACATATCGCTGGGCAGGGATAAGAAGATAGTTGTAAAGAGAGTGCGCGACACCAAACTGCGCAGTGTGAAGATGATAGGCACCAATGTGCGTGAAACATTTGCTTATACCCTTACCATGCGCAACACCCGCAAAGAACCGGTGACGCTGGTTTTGCAGGATCAGCAGCCCATCAGCAACGAGAATGAAATAGTGGTTGAAGACAGAGACCTGGGCAATGCTGTGTATAATGATGTGACAGGGCTAATGAACTGGAATGTTACTCTTGCGCCCAACGAAAGTAAAAGTATCAACTTCGGGTACACGGTTAAGTACCCGAAAGGAAAAACAGTGAGTGGGCTGTAATCTGATAAAAGCACCGGCAATAAAAAAAGGTTTGCAACGTATGATTGCAAACCTTTTTTATTAGAATTAAGTATAGCTTGTTACTGGTCTTTGTTTAATCTCAGCTCCTGCAGCATAAAGTTTCCTTTCAGCCTGATAAGAATGAACAAATTGTATTTTACTCCGGCAGTTGTGGTCATGACACCTATCACAAACTTTGATGTATTATCAGGTGCTCCGTTATCCATTACGGTTACATCCTTTGCAACGTTTTTCTCAAAGAAATCTTTGAGCACTACCATTGCCTGATTGTGACTGTATACTGTCTGGCTGTTGTTGATTGTTATGGGTACGAAGTTATCTATATACTTCTCCATATCGGCGACACGGTTGTTCTTAATGGCATTCACCATATCTTCTATGGGTGAACGGCCACTCTGAGCATGAACCGTAAAAAACACCAACGTACAACTAATCGCTAATAGTAACCTTTTTAAGTAATTTTTCATTTCAAACGCACACATACAAATAGTCTCTGTAAAAATAAGGCAAAAATCAAGCCAAAAATCACTAACGAATATCCAATATAAAGAAATAATATTGGTGTTGTTGCTGGCCTATCAGTTTGCAGGGTATATGCATCAAAAATCAAGCCAAAAAATGAATTTTCTGTTCCTGATTGAAAAATTTTTTAATGATTATTAATCAAATATAGTTGTGAATTTTTCTTTATTAATGATAATGCTGCAAAAAACAGGCGCTCGGGGTGTTAAACCTACAGTTAATTAAACTCAATTAAATTTTTACAATCTAGGATAACAGTTCACATGGCTTCATGCCGGTGACTCTTTTAAAAGCAGTACTGAAGTGAGATATGCTGCTATATCCTAATGTATGGGCTACTTCGGTTACGGTAAGGCCCTGCCCCTGAAGCAATACTTTTGCCTTAGCTATCCTCAAATCCTGGTGATAGTCGTGTACGGTTTTACCCGTTAGTGCTTTGAGCCCTTTTTTCAGGTAGCATTCGTTGATGGCTACCTTTCTTGCCAGCTCAGGAATGGTAAGTGGCTTGTCTAAATTCTGTTCCAAAACAAGGCAGGCTTCCCGTATTTTTTCCCGCTCACTTTCGTATGCCAGAAAACGGCAGGCTGGCACCTGACACTCATCAAAAGGAGCTGTAATACATTCGAGGGCAATACGGAGCAACTGCATGGCAGTTTCCGTTTGCCGCAATGACCTGATGAATGGCGTTGTTTTGTTTGACAGATGCAGTTGTGCAAGGTGCATTCTGGTTTTGGCACAAACAGTAAACTGCTGCTCTGTAGTCTGGTCAAACCTGAAAGGCTGATTGGACATCAGTGTTTCAACGGGATACTGATCGAAAAAAGAAGGCAGGAACCTCAGCGAATTCACCGCTGTCCGGCCGTTGCCGCTTTCATCGTTTTGCCAGAAACACAACTGCAAACAAAACCTGCCATCTTCGATAGGAAACAGGTAGAGCATACCCCGGTCTTCAGTTGTACCATCAGCAGAACCGGTTACGGATGCCCAGTCAGATTGTATACAGTTATTTACCGAGGTACTTTTTCTGCTCAGCACACGCACGTCACTCCCAATGAACCGCTCCAGCGGTTCATTCTTTTTTTGCAGTGTTTGTTTATTGCTGTTTACCATCGGTTATCAAAAACAGGGGTGCAAAAATACATGCAAAACACATAAGTGCACCCATTCATTACATATTTTGCGAATAAACCATTGGAAATACCGGTTACCGGAACCAGTTACAATGGCTTTGAGCCCATGATCTCATCAATTTTTGTCATCACATCGGCAGTCAGCTTTGGATATAATTCCACTGCTTTCAAATTCTCTGTGAGCTGGCTCTCTCTGGTAGCACCTAAAATGGCTGTTGTGACCTGCTGATTATGAATACACCAGGCAATAGATAGGGTTGCCAGCGAGGTATCTAAATCCTGAGCTACGGCCGCCAGTTTCTTCACCTTGTCCAGTTTCTCTTCTTCCATCATTTTCTCTTTCAGCCATGCGTAATTGGAAATACCCAGCCTGGAACCTTCGGGTATGCCACTATTGTATTTGCCAGTGAGCAATCCGGATGCAAGTGGGCTCCAAATAGTGGTACCCATACCGGTGTTTCTAAAAACGGGCAGATAGTCTTTTTCCATTTTGAACCGCTCAAACAGATTGTATTGCGGCTGTTCCATAGCCGGGCCAATGAGGCTTAGTTCTTTTGCAACGGCATGTGCTTCCATTATCTCTGCAGCACTCCACTCACTGGTACCCCAGTAAAGAATTTTACCCTGCTGCAGAAGGATGTTCATTGTCCAAACCACTTCTTCCATTGGTGTTTCAGGGTCCGGCCTGTGGCAGAAGAAGAGGTCAAGGTAATCTGTCTGCATACGGCCCAGTGCGGCATGGCATGCCTCGGTGAGGTGCTTGCGGCTAAGGCCTTTTTGATTCGGCTTATTATCCTTGCCGTGCAAACCAAAAAAAGCCTTGCTTGAAATGCAGTAAGATGTGCGGTCCCAGTTCTTTTTACTCAGCACGCGGCCCATCATCTCCTCTGACCTGCCACCTTCATATGCCTCAGCATTGTCGAAGAAATTGATTCCGCTATCATAGGCAAGCCCCATAAGCCTGTCTGAAGCGCTGTCATCAACCTGTTTTGAAAATGTAACCCACGACCCGTAAGACAGTACGCTCAGTTTCAGGCCGGTTTTACCCATTCTTCTGTATTCCATATCCTCTGCTCCGAAAATGGGAGCTGTCTTTTAAAATGAATAAATTAACTGTGTGGAAATTATCAGATCATGTACACAACAAGGCCATCTCTCAGCTTAGGTTCGAACCATGTACTTTTGGGTGGCATTACATTGCCGCTATCGGCAATATCAAAAAGCTGTTTGATAGTAACCGGGTAGAGTGAAAAAGCTACTGCCATATCACCATTGTCTACTCTTGCCTGCAAACCTTCCATACCTCTGATGCCACCTACAAAATCGACGCGCTTATTTACACGAGGATCTTTAATGTCGAGCAATTTATCCAATACGTTATTCTGTAGTATTGAAACATCGAGGATGCCGATCGGATCCTCGGTCCATGTGCCGGGCTTTGCTGTGAGCTTGTACCAGGAGCCATTGAGGTACATACCGAAATCATGCAGTCTTGCAGGTTTCACTGGCTCGCTGCCGACCTTTGTGATCTCAAAAATATTTTCCAGCTTGTGCATGAACTCATCGGGTGTCATGCCATTCAGGTCTTTCGCAACACGGTTGTAATCCATGATCTGCAACTGGCTGGCCGGGAATATGCAAGTGACAAAATAGTTGAAAGACTCATCGCCGTCTATAGAGTATCCGTTGTCGCGCATTTCTTTGCAAACCTTCGCTGCGGAAGCTGCGCGATGGTGCCCATCGGCAATATATGTGCAAGGCACATCCTGCTCAAAATGCCAGGTGATGGATGCTACTTTTGGATAATTGTCAACAACCCAGAAAATATGCCGGATGCCATCGGAAGCGGTGAAATCGTATGTTGGTGCGTGCTCCTTTTTCCATTCTTCAATAATTGTCTGAACACTTTCGCAATCGTTGTATGCCAGAAATACAATTCCTGTTTGTGCTCCTACGGTTGCTATGTGATTGATCCTATCCTGTTCTTTCTCAGGGCGGGTGAATTCGTGTTTCTTGACAATGCCGTTGTTGTAATCATCGATAGAAGAGCCACACACAAGCCCTGTTTGCGACCTGCCGTTCATTACCAGTTCGTAGATATAATAACTTGGTTCTGTATCCTGGGACAGTATCCGGTCTTTGATCATGTTGTCCAGATTCTCCTTAGCCATGTCGTATACCTGTTGACTATGCACGTCGACACTCTCCTGCAGATCGATCTCTGAGCGGGTAACATGGTAGAAGTTATACGGGTCTTTTCTGAATTCACGTGCCTCAGCTACGCTTACTACATCATAGGGAAGAGTAGCTACCTCTGCTGCGTGTTCTTTAGTTGGCCTTACGCCTTTAAACGGTGTGATCTTTGCCATAATATTATTTAATCTTTAAACAGGTATTTTAGTGTGTTCTTTTATTCTTACGCTTCAAATCAATAACTCTTAGCCTCTATTTCTTTCATCACCCACACCAGCTGCTCAACATCTTTTAATGTTACTGCATTATACAGCGATACCCTAAAGCCACCAACTGATCTGTGGCCTTTGATGCCTGTGATGCCATTCTCTGCGCATAACGAAAGTAAATCTTTTTCTGCCTCAGGCGAAATAGCTGTGAAGCATACATTCATTATGCTCCGGTGTTCCGGCTCTGATACATATGCTTTGAACCGGGTACTTATATCGAGGGTCTCGTATAGCAACTTTGCTTTTTCAATATTATTTCGCTCTATGGTATAAATACCCTGTGACTTTGTCCATCGGAGCATTAACAAGGAAACATAGATACCGAAGACATTAGAGGTATTCAAAATCGAGTTCTCTTTTACGTGAGCCCGGTAGTCGAGCATGGGTGGTAAAGTGTTTTTGATACGAGCCAGCATATCTTTTCTGATCACCACCATTGTATTACCCGCTGCGCCGATATTCTTCTGAGCAACAGCGTAAAACAAGGAATACTTTGAGTAGTCGTGCCGGCGCGAAAAAATATCGCTGCTCATATCGGCAATGAGCGGAACACCGGTAGCCGGAACCGACTTCCATTGTGTGCCGTAAATGGTATTGTTGGTAGTAAAATGTACGTAGGAAAGCGCCGGATGAATAGCTGAAGGCCAATCAGGGAGTTTGTTGTAATTGGTTTGTTTAGAAGATTCAAGCACCAGGGCTTTGCCATAGAAACCAGCATATTTTGCCGCATCTGCCGCCCATTTGCCGCTATCTATGTAGCCGGCTGATGCTCCGGGAGACATAAAATTCATTGGCACCATGCAAAATTGCATTCTGCCGCCACCCTGCAGCCATATTACTTCGTAATCGTCACCAATGCCACAAATATCTTTTACCAGTGCTTTGCTTTCTTCAATTATCTCTTTAAACTCCCTGCTTCGGTGCGGCAATTCGAGGATAGACAAACCAGTACCAGCATACTCTATTACCGACTGTGCCGCCTGTTGCAGCACCTCCCGGGGTAATGCGGCGGGGCCGGCGTTAAAGTTGATCTGTCTCTTCATCTTTTACTGGGTCTTCAACTGTAGTTACACCTCCGCTCACAGCAAATTTCATGGCTTCGCCCGAAGTCATATCTTTTATTGGTTTTACGTTGGTGCCATCGGTTACAATTACCCAGCCGGAAATTGCGTAGGCATGCGGCATGTACACTGCCACCATTCCATCCAGTCCGTGTGAAGCCATCTCCCGCTGGGTCATAAACCCGATACGCCATATTTCAGGCTGAACATTTACGCGAACCCAAACCGGCTTGTTGAACCTTTTTTTGTCTCCGACAAAAGATTTGATCACGTCGCGTATCGAAGAATAGATAAACTTAACGCCGGGGGTGTGCTCAATGATGTATTCAAAAGCATCGAACAGCCACTTGCCTATGAAGAAACGTGTGCCAAAATAACCAACTACAGTTACAACGAGAATGATGATAAGAAAGCCAAGTCCGCGGGGCACAAAAGGAATAAGGCTATCCACCTTATCAAAAACCGAGTATAGTACAAAAGCGGTAATTGCGATAGGGCTTATTAATAAAAGGCCCTGAAGAAAAGACCTTAATAATACAGCAGCAAGACGTCTCATAGCGCAAATGTACAGAATGGGTAGCAAAGCGCTTTCCGGTTGGTATGGTTATCGTTACTTAAACGTGTGTTAATTTCTGTTTAAGACAACCGGCAATAGAAGCAGACAGGATGAAACATATTAAATAAATATCTATTTTCAGAAACAGAATACCGGAAAATCATTCAGCGATAATACAGGGCCGGATAGAGCGAGTAGTTGATATATGATTTTCGTCATTACGCCAATGATTCATTATTACGTATTTTGCCGCTCTAAAAGATAAATTTATGTCTTGCAAGGTTACTATACAGGGAGCCGGATTGGTAGGTTCCCTACTTTCTATAATATTCAGCAAACGTGGTTATGAAGTAGAATTGTTTGAAAGGCGCCCTGATATGCGCAGTGCATCCATTTCTGCGGGCAAATCAATCAACCTTGCCACGAGCCACCGTGGCTGGAAAGCATTGGAACTGGCAGGACTTAAGGAAGAAATAGAGGCATTGGCAATACCCATGTATGGCCGACATCTGCACCAACCAGACGGGAATACAGTGTTTCAGCCATACAGCAAAAACAACGAAGCAATATACTCTGTGAGCCGAGGTGAGTTGAATAAGAAATTGATGACACTGGCTGAAAAGCACGGAGTAAAGATCAATTTTGAGCACCGCTGTACTCAGGTAGATGTGCAGACAAACACATTGTATTTTGAATTGCCCGATAAATCGCAAAAAGTAGTGACAGCCGATCTGCTGTTTGGTGCAGATGGGGCTTTTTCTGCACTACGGGATGGCTATACGCGAATGACGAGGGTGAACTGCGATCAGAATTATCTGGAGTATGGCTATAAGGAGTTGTGCATATTGCCCGGCAAAAATGGCGAGTGGCTGATGGAGAAAAATGCGCTTCATATTTGGCCAAGGGGTAATTATATGCTCATAGCCCTGCCCAATACGGATGGCACCTTTACCTGTACGCTCTTCATGCCCTTTGAAGGTGAGGTTTCTTTTGAAAAATTAAAAACCAAAGAAGATGTGACGACATTTTTCGACGCGCAGTTTGCTGATGCAAAGGCGCTGATGCCCGGTCTGCTGGATGATTTCTTTGGTAATCCGACGGCGGCACTGGTGACTACCCACATCAATATGTGGCACTATAAAAACATGAGTGCACTTATAGGTGATGCTGCTCATGCTATCGTGCCATTTTACGGACAGGGTATGAATGCAGGATTCGAGGATTGTACGGTACTTAGCAGTTTGATGGACAAATATGGCGAGGACTGGACAACGATATTGAATGAATATGACATAAAAAGAAAGCCTAACGGAGATGCCGTGGCTAACCTTGCCCTGCTGAACTTCGTTGAGATGCGTGATAAGGTCTCTGATCCGGCATTTCTGGAACGTAAGAAGATTGAAAAGGAGTTGGGTAAACTGTATCCGACACAGTTTATATCGGTATACGAAATGGTTTCATTCAGCCATATCCCTTACAGCACTGCGATACAGTGTATAAAGGCGCAGGATCAGTTATTGGAGCAGATCATGAAAGAAGGAGATTTCTTTGTCAACATGGAAAAAGTTACCTTTGTTGAAATGCTGGGCAAATGGGTTGCCGGGTATCACACTGCTGTGCAACAACTGGATTTTGGTCATGAAGCCTGAGAAAAGATGGGTTAAGAAAAAAGCTAATGAAGAAAAAGTAAAACATCTTTGCGAGGCGCTGAATATACACCCCGCTATCTGTGCAATTTTAGTACAAAGGGGTATTGAAACTTACGAACAAGCCCGGTTATTTTTCAGGCCAGAGTTATCACATCTGCACGATCCCTTTATGATGAAGGGAATGAAGAAAGCGGTAGACCGTATATGCGAGGCCATAGAATGGCATGAGCGCATTATTGTATACGGCGATTATGATGTAGATGGTACAACTTCGGTAGCCCTGTTTTATTCTTTTCTCAAATCCAACTACAAGGGAGAACTATCGTATTATATACCACACCGGTATAGGGAGGGTTACGGCATTTCGAAGGGGGGTATAGATTTTGCCCATGCCAACGGATATACGTTGATGGTGACTCTGGATTGCGGCATAAAATCTGTGGAGATGATCAGCTATGCAAAATCGCTGGGCATTGATATCATTGTTTGTGATCACCACTTACCCGATGCTGAACTGCCACCAGCATACGCTATACTTAACCCCAAGCAGGCCGACTGCAAATACCCATATAAAGAGTTGAGCGGATGCGGCATAGGTTTTAAACTGGCATCAGCTCTGGCAATGCATTGGAAGCAACCAATGGAAAATGTGTACAAGTATCTGGATCTTGTGGCTACCAGCATTGCTGCCGATATTGTGCCGCTGGACGGAGAAAACAGGATACTTGCCTACTATGGAGTAAAGCGCATCAATGAATCCCCATGTCTGGCAATTTCTACTTTGAAAGAGCTGGGTGGTGTTACCAGACCATTGTCTGTAACCGATCTGGTATTTGTGATTGGGCCACGCATTAACGCCGCCGGCAGAATGGATGACGCTAAGAAGGCCGTAGAGTTTTTTATAGAGACTGACCCTGAGAAAATACAAAGTCTGGCAGCAGCATTGCACTCTGATAACGATGACCGCAAAGAAGTAGATAAATCGACTACCGAAGAAGCGTTGGCCATTATGCAGGAAGATGAACGGATGTGGCATCGTAAATCGACCGTTCTTTTCAGACCTCACTGGCATAAGGGCGTGGTTGGAATAGTTGCCTCCAGATTAATTGACCATTATTACAGGCCAACCATACTGCTCACATCGGCAAATGGGAAAGCAACAGGTTCGGCACGTTCGGTGTCGGGATTTAATATTTACGAGGCTATACATGCTTGCCGTGATCTGCTGGATAACTATGGCGGTCATTTTTTTGCAGCAGGAATGACTATGGCGGAAACCAGAGTAGAAGAATTTATCCTAAGGTTTGAAGAAGTAGTTGCAGCCAGTATAACCCCTGATCAGGAAATACCCGAGATCGAAATTGATTCGGAAATACCTCTTGCTCTTGTAAAACCTGCAACCTACAACCTGATAAAACAGTTTGAGCCATTTGGTCCGGCGAACATGAAGCCTGTATTTATGAGTACTCAAGTACATGACTATCAGGGTAAATCAAACATAGTAAAGGAGCAGCACCTAAGGATTGTAGCCCATCAGAAAAACGGATCGGTAATTGAAGGCATTGGCTTTGGACTGGCAGACAAGTATGAATTGGTGAGAAGCGGTGCATTTGACATGGTGTACAACATGGAAGAAAACGAATTCAACGGTACTACCCGCCTGCAGGTGAAGGTGATAGATATAAGGAAGTCGGCGTAAATGATTTAAAAGTTAATTCTCCGTTACGTTAATAGTTCTCGCTATTATTCATCACTTTTGCAAAGTCTTTTAAAATCAACTGATATGAAGAACGTCTATGTTTTTGCTTGCTTATTGTTGAGCTTATCTGTGTCGGCTCAAAAAATCAGTACGTCGAAGATACCCGATGCTGTTACTACCGCATTCGCTAAGCTGTTTCCGGACATCAATGTTGCACAATGGGAACTGGAAAAAGGGAGCTATGAAGCCAACTTCAAAAAGCACGGTACAAAAAGCGCAGCAATATTCGACAAAGCCGGCAACCTGATAAAAACTGAGCATGATATTAAAATAGCAACTTTACCTGCCGGGGTGCATTCGTATATAGGTAGTAACCTAAAAGGCAAAAAGATCAAATCTGCCTCGATAATAGAGTTAGCTAGTGGAGTAACTAATTACGAAGTAAATGTTGGTAATACCGACTACATATTTGATGGTACCGGTAAGTTTCTGAGAACACTAAAAGATTAAGTACGAGCAACAATATGAGCACAAAATTTTTACTTGCATGCCTGATCGGTGGGTTATCTACTTTGGGCGCAGCGGCGCAGGATTATCATCTGGAGCAAACTTTTAACCTAACAGGCAACGGCGGCTGGGACTACATAGCATTGAACCCTCTTAACACCAACCTATATGTGGCACACTCAACCCGTGTAAACATAATCAACCGTAACACCGGGGATTCAACCGGAGTGATCACTAACACTGAGGGCGTACACGGAATAGCTTTTGCACCGAAGTACGGGAAAGGATTTACCAGCAACGGAAAGATCAACAGCCTTTTTGTTTTTGACATGAAGACCAATAATGTGCTGGGAGGAATAGCAACCGGGCAAAATCCGGATGCTATAATGTTTGATCCTTTTTCGGACAGAATCTATGTATGCAATGGCAGGAGCAGGGATGTTACTGTAGTTAACCCTGCAAACAACGAAGTAGTAAAAACCATACCACTTGGCGGCAAACCGGAGACCGCAGTAAGCGATGAAGCCGGGAATATTTACATAAATATTGAGGACAAAAATGAAATAACAGTTTTGAACACCAAAACTCTGGAAGTTACAAAAAGATGGAAGACCGGCAGCGGACAGGAACCATCGGGACTGGCAATAGATATCAAGACCAAGAGATTGTTTGCAGGCTGTGGTAATAAACTACTTGTTGTAATGAATATGGAGAATGGTAACGTGGTGAAAGAACTGCCCATTGGGGACGGTTGCGATGGTGTGGCTTTTGACAATGTATCAAAAACTATTTTCAGTTCTAACGGAGAGGGCACACTGACTGTAATCAAGGAAAAGTCGGCCAACGAGTATATGGTTGTTCAAAACGCAGCTACACAAAAAGGAGCCAGAACACTTGTTGTGGATGAGAAGACACATAAGGTGTACTTGCCAACCGCAGAGTATTCGGCAACAAAAGCACCGGGACAAAAAAGGCCGGACGTTGTTCCCGGTACTTTTAGGGTGCTCGTAATGGCCAACGGAAAATAGCTACGTTACTCATACCAACATCAAAACTGCGCATCAATCAGAAAATAAAAACAAGGATGAAATTATTTTCAGGTATTACCTTCTTACTGGCATTTGCATCGTCAATATGCAGCGCACAGTATTCATACAAAGCCGTTGTTAAAGAAGAAGAATCTGGCAAAAAACTTACGGGTGTTATTGTTGCGGACAAAAATGGACATGGTGCAGCAACCAACGACAGCGGATTTGTTTTGGTAACAGGTCTTAGTGAGGGTATAGATACATTTACAGTTTCCTTCATAGGCTATAAAACAAAAACAGTCGTTGTGCATCTTCCCGATCCGGGGGAGCACGTTATTCTGCTCGATGCAGACGAATCAGAAATGGAAGACGTTATTGTTGTTGCTTCCATCAGAACTAACGACAGGATCGAGAATTCGCCGGTAAAAGTAGAGGTACTGGGTGCTGAAGAAATGGCCGAAGAAAACGCCATAAAGCCAGCTAACATTGCCAGTATTTTAGGAGATATAAGTGGTGTGCAAATGCAACAATCGGATGCTATTTCGGGCAATACAAATGTGCGGATACAGGGTCTGAACGGCAAGTACACACAGATATTGCGTGACGGTATGCCGCTGTATGAGGGTTTCTCCGGAGGGTTTGGCGTGCTACAGGTGCCGCCTATGGACCTTCGCCAGATAGAACTGATCAAAGGATCTTCCTCGACATTGTATGGTGGTGGTGCGATAGCCGGACTTGTAAACCTAATATCAAAACGACCAACTGAAACTCTGGAAGGTATTTTTACAGTCAATGCAACGACACTTCAGGAGCAAAATGTGAATGCTTACGTAGCAAAAAGAAATGAGGACTTCGGATTTACAATTTTTGCCGGATACAATCATCAGAATGCCGTAGATGTGAACAGCGACGGGCTTTCTGACGTGCCGCAACTCAATACCTTCATGGTGCATCCGCGCCTGTTTTGGTACCCCAATGCGAAAACTACTTTGATAGTTGGCTACAGTGGTGCATTTGAAAAAAGGATGGGGGGTGATCTGCAAGTGATCAATCATTTTCCGGACAGCATTCACAAATTTTATGAAAAGGATGTAACTAACAGGAATACCGGAGAACTCATTTTCGAACGAACTTTGGGTGAGGAAGTAAAACTAACCGTGAAGGGCAGTGCGAGCAGCTTTAACCGAACCATTGAAACCAATACCGATCTGGTAAAAGGAAACCAGTTGAATTATTATGGAGAGGCATCGGTGCTGATACCCCATAAAAGAAACAATCTGGTTGCAGGCATCAATGTGACCGGAGATAATTTTAAAAAACTACCGGGATCAGATAGTATTGCACTTAACAATTTCGGTAACAGTACCATTGGTGCGTTTGCACAATATTCATGGCACCTGTTTGAAAGCAGCACTATTGAAGCAGGCATAAGAGGCGACCACACCAACCTTTGGGGAGATGCGGTGTTACCGCGTATTGCTTTGTTTCACCGTTTCAACAGTACCTGGGCGGTAAGAGCCGGTGCGGGGCTCGGCTATAAAACACCCAATGCACTGGAACCACAGACAATTGACTATCCTATAAAGGATATTCAGGAATTGCCTGGTGGCATAAAATCGGAAAAGTCGGTTGGTTATAATCTGGAAGGTAACTTTAAGAAACAGTTGGATGAGGGCGCAAAAATTTTCGTTAACCAGGCATTTTTTTATACAGAGATCACAGACCCCATCATCAGCAACCGCTTGCCAAACGGACAGGTTCTATTTGGTAACGCAAGTGGCACCGTGACCACGATGGGCTTTGACACATACGTAAAAATGACGGTGAAAAAGACAGAAATCTACATTGGTTATACTTATACCGATGCAGAGCGAAAATACCTGCGTGACAACCAGTTCATGCCGCTAACGCCGCAAAACAGATTTGCCTTTACTGCAGTAAGAGAGTTCGCTGAGAAATGGAGAATAGGTTTGGAGGGATCGTGGGTAGGCCAGCAGACAAGAGATGGCGATAACAACACACCTTCATGGTTTTTCTCTGCGGTAATGATTGAGCGGAAATTTGGCAAGATAATCACGGCTGTATTGAATGTCGAAAACCTTTTCGACTATCGCCAGACCCGTCAGGAGCAAATCTATACCGGTTCGATCTCAAACCCCGAGTTCAAACCTTTGTGGGCGCCGATTGATGGGCGGGTGATCAATTTATCATTCAGGTTCACACCATTCAAAAAATAACCGGGAGACAAGCCGAACAAACTGTAATCGTGCAATCAGAAAACCGCCTGCATCATTACATCAGTGAAGGTTTCCCAGGTATACTTTTTCTTTTCGTTGAGTATGTCCTCGTGGAGATTGGGCAATGAACCTGGTGCGTAAAATTTGAGTATGGCATCAGAGATTGATGTTGGGTCAGGTTCAGCTACAAATCCTACTTTGCCGTCGGGCACCACCTCGGCCAGACCGCCAACATTGGTAACGACCATGGGCTTTTCGAAATGGAAAGCTATCTGTGTAATGCCGCTCTGTGTGGCGTGTTTGTATGGCTGTACCACCAGATCTACAGCGCAGAAATAATACCGCACTTCGCTGTTGGGTATGAAATCAGTCTTCAGATGTACTACCTTCTCAAGACCATGCTTTTGAATGATACTGTTGTTATTTGCCTCAACCGCTTTATCGTAGTATTCACCTGCTACGAGCAATTCAATGCCTGCAGACCTGATTCGTTCGTCGGCCATTGCCTCCAACAGCAGATCCAGCCCCTTGTATTCCCTGATGAAGCCGAAGAACAGCATGTATTTTTTATTGGGATCCATCGAAAGCTTTTCGCAGGCATTTTGCTTGCTTACGGCTTCGCTGTAGCTGTCATAAATAGGATGGGGAGTAAAATAAGACGGCTTGGTAGTAAATGTCTTTACATCCTTAAGCACATCCTTACTCATAGTCACAAACGCATCGACAGGCTTAATAAAATAATTGGTGAACTGCTTGTCGCCGGGTCGATGCTCGTGAGGGATGATATTATCTACAACGCAAACAACTTTAGTGTGTTTATTTTTCTTCGCTTTTCGGAGTATGGTACCGAAAGCAGGCCCCATAAACGGCAGCCAGTATTTTACTATGATCAGGTCGAAACGAGCCTTGTTCATTTCATTGCCGACTTGAAGCCAGTTGAGTGGATTAACAGAATTTACAACTGTCTTGATGTTCAGTCCGGTGGGCGCAGGTTCTTCTGTATATTGAGTCTTTCCCGGAAAAAGAAAAGACGGGTACTGTAGGCTAAACGAATAGATGGTGACTTCCTGACCCGACTGCTGTAGCTGGAAAGCCAGGCGCTCATTGAATGCTGCAAGCCCTCCCCGCAACGGATGAGCCGAACCCAGAATCGCTATCTTCATTTAAACAGGGTTTTAAAATCATTTTGAGCGCTCTCGTAATCGGTAGGTACGCCAATATCTATGAAGTAACCATCGCTTTCGAAGCCAAAAAACTTCTTATCATTTACGTGCCGCTCCAGGTATTCTTTTTCAAATGAGCATTTATAAGGTAAATTTCTTTTCAGAAACGCTTCACGGTTGATCATATAGATACCACCGTTGATCATGCCTTCTTCGCAAAATCTCTTTTCTTCAAATGAAGTAATAATACCCTTTTCGTTTGTATTTACAATACCGTAGCGGTCGAACTGCTGCATTTTCTTCAGCGCCAGAGTAGTCTCCGATTTGTTCTCGCTGTGGAACTTCATCATTTGCGCAAGGTTTGCAATGAACATGGTATCTCCGTTCACAACGGTCACATCGTCGGTGGCCGCTTCTTCTACCGCGGCAAGTATACCACCTCCGGTACCCAATGGCTCCTCTTCTATCACGCAATCAATCTCAAACATGTAGTCTTGTTCTTCCAACCAATCTGTGACTACTTTATTCTTGTAGCCCAGCGAAAGGATAACTCTGGTGCATTTCTGCTCGTCAAGATATTCCAACAGGTACGCCAAAAACGGCCTGCCATTTACCGGAGCCATACACTTTGGAAAGGCACCTATAACGCCCTGAAGTCTGGTACCTAATCCGCCTGCTAATACTATTGCCTCCATTATACTTGGTTGTATTTTATTTGTTGTAGGGTTATCGGGTAGATGACTAAATATGCCAACTCACCAACCCGTGCTGTGTAAACTGAAACGGACTGAAACTGCCGCCAAATGATTCGAGTGCTTTCTTAACAGAATACCGTGTATTTGCCGGGCAATAAAACATCATAAAGCCTCCGCCGCCGGCACCAGATATTTTACCTCCGGTTGCACCCGCCTTTTTAGCAGCTTCGTATATCTCGTCCATTGCATTGTTAGTGATGCCCTTAGCCATTTGTTTTTTGTGCGTAAAACCAAAGTCCAGAATGGCTCCGATTTCATGGATATTGCCCTTCAGTACAGCCTCTTTCATCATTAGTGCCTGCTCTTTAAGGTTATGCATGGCTTCTATTGATTCTTTGTTTTTATCTTTTACGTTCTGGCTTTGCGCCTCAATTATTGTTGATGAAAGCCTGCTGGTTGCCGTGAAGTAAAGCAGCAGGTTGTTTTCCAGTTCATACAGATATTCTTGTTTTATGCGCAGCGGGTTTACAATTACCTTATTGTCGTTGTAAAACTCCATAAAGTTAACCCCGCCAAAAGTTGCAGCATACTGGTCCTGTTTCCCGCCCGCCATTGCCAGTTCTACCCGCTCAATATTGTATGCAGTATGTGCAATATCGTACTCACCAAGAGGCAGGTTCATCCATTCAGTAAACACACCGATGATTGCCACCATCAGGGTAGAGGAACTGCCCAAGCCAGACCCGGCGGGGGCATCTACAAGAGTTGACAACTTAAAACCTGATGGAACAGGCCCATAGTTGTTTACGATATGATTATAGGCACCCTTTGCAAGGTCCAATGTACCATCTACGGGCAAGGATGCCGAAAGATTGTAACTGACCATTTCACCCCGGTCAACAGCCTCAATAATGATTTTAGGTTCATCCAGCGGCTCAATAGTGGCATAAGCATATAGTGAAATCGTAGCATTCAGTATAGCTCCGCCATAGAGGTCGCAGTAGGGGCTGACATCTGTACCTCCTCCGGCGAGGCCAATGCGCAGGGGCGCTTTGCTTCTGTAAATCATAATCAGTGGCTAAATTAATAAAATAAAACTTCAATAAGACGCCTGTGTACACGACGCTATGGCTTTAGCCCTTTTTTAATCCTTTTTCACAAAAAATTACAAACCTTAACTGCCATACTACCGTATTAATATGTAAAATTGTATAAAGAAATAATATAGCTATGACCGATCCAATAACTGAACCTGCAGGTATCGATTCTGTTGCTGCCATACAGCAGCTGGTTGGGCAAATTGAGAAAGTAATAAGAGGCAAGCGCACTCAGATAGAGATGGTGATTACCTGCCTTTTGGCCGGCGGGCATATACTCATGGAAGACAATCCGGGTACAGGTAAAACAGTACTGGCCAGAACCCTTTCTCAGTGTATCAGCGGAACGCGCGAGGGGGAACATGTGGTGTTCAAGCGTATACAGTTTACGCCCGACCTGCTTCCCATGGACCTGATTGGCTCACATATTTTTGACGACCGCAACAAAGAATTTGTATTCAAAAAAGGGCCACTTTTCTGTAACATACTGCTGGCAGATGAGATCAACAGGGCTTCACCTAAAGTGCAGAGCGCATTGCTCGAAGCTATGGCTGAACAGCAGATCACAGTGGGCGATACCACTTTTATGCTGGAGCGCCTGTTCTTTGCAATCGCTACGCAAAACCCAATTGAAATGGAAGGCACTTACCCGCTTCCTGCAGCCCAGCTGGACCGATTTTTCATGAAAATCAATTTCGGGTATGTAGATGAACAGACCGAACTGAATATATACCGTGAATACCTTGATATTGCCAAAAACCTCATTGACTTACAACAGGTGCTTAGTATGCAGGATATACTGGCTCTGCAAGCGCAGGCGGGATCAGTATTTGTTCACGATGAAATACTTAAATCTGTTAGCAATATTGTTCGCCAGACCCGCGAACATCAGGACATTTCACTTGGAGCGTCAACCCGAAGCGGTATCGCCTTCCTTAAGTGCCTTCGGGCGTACGCGCTGGTGAGAGGGCGCACATTTGTAATTGAAGATGATGTTAAAGACACAGCCCGCGCAGTGCTGGAGCACAGGCTAGTGTACCGCAATAAAGAAGGCAAGCTTAAAGCGCTGGACAGCATTATAAATAAAGAAACCGAACGCCTTGCAAAACTGAAGCTGTACCAATAAATATAAAAAGTACAAAACGTTGGCCCGCACAATCAATAAGCTGCTGTTCACTCTTTACCTGGGAGCATTGTTACTGGGTTCGGAGATGTCTTGGGCACAAACCAATAATGCTGCATCAAGGGCTGCTGCCAGAGCGCAGCAGATGGCTGCGGTGCCGCGTGAATTTCTGCCGCCGCATCCGGCTGATAAAATGCAGCAGCGGTATTTTGACATTGATGTAAAACGCGCTATTGGTATTTCGCCGGAAGATATGCTGCCCCGCTCCCGCGAGTTTAAAAGAATTGACAGCAGTTATTATGTAGGCTGGATGATTGAAGGACAGTATAAATTCGATCATGCTGCCGACTATCTGGGATATAAGAATGCTGCAATAGCTTTTGAAAAAGCACTGTACCTGATTGAGAAAGACTATGCCAAAGCACTTGCAACCCGTACAGATGATATCAAAGTGCTTTATCCTATCAGGATGATACAGCCGGACTATACTCAGATAGCCTACTTCCTGATGACCTGCTACAGCAATACAGACCAGGTGGAAAAAGTGTACGCATTGCTGAGAAGAACATTGAAATGGAAATTCCAGTTTCACTATTACATGGACTCCTATGATTACCTGGCCTGGACAGTGCACCGAAACCGTTTTTATACAAAGTCCAAGTTCCCGTTTCTTTATAACTCAATAGAAGAAAACGAAAAGCTGGCCAACCGATACCTGGACAGCTGCATGATGTTCATAGAAAAGAACAAAGCCCTGAACAAGCCGCTCAGCCAGTACCTGCCCGGATATGAAGAAAGGGAGAAAATGAGCGTGTATCACTACAAAAATGTGCTGTACAGCTATGCCATCAACATAGACTCTGCCACCTATTATTTTGAATTGATGCGCAAAGCAGGCAGGTTGCCTCATAACAACTATGCCAACTTTCTGGGCATCTGCGGTGATTTTAAAACAGCAGAAGAAGAATACAAACTGGCTTCCATGCAGGACCCGGGCGACAAGCGCCTGCAGGAGTGGGCTTATTACAGCTCTATAATTGATATCTACAAAGCAAAACTAAAGGATGGCATCAGCCTGTCGAAGAATATGGTAAAGGCGGCAGGCTCAACGCCGGGTTATGGCTGGTACAATATTGCACTCTCCAGGTGCCTGCTATATGATGGCCAGATAGCAGAGTCGCAAAGGCATGCTGACAGAGCCGCTGAATTCAAGGAAGTACACATTGGCACTACGCTGGGGCAAAGCCATTATGATTTCAGTATTCAGCTTTTAAAACTCATCAACAAAGAGCAGCAGTGGCAAATGGAGCAGTTTGAACACCGGAACTGGTGGTACAATCCAAAGGTATTGTACAGTATGGCGCAGAAGCTGGGAGAAAAATACCTGCAGCAGTTTCTAATCATCAACCAGTTTGCACAAAATCCGGAACGGGATAAAGTTATTTACAAGCTGTTTTCCACAGAAAGCACTGTATCGTGGGATGAGATATGGTATCTGATTAGGGATTTCAGTACCCAGTATTTCCTGAACCGTTTTACGAAAGAAGCAGCAACAGACAACAGGCCCCGTATCAAAAAATATTTTGAATTTTTCACAGCCCGGCTAAAGATGCAGCAGGGCAAATATTCCGAAGCAAAACCATTGCTGGATAAATTGCTAATGGACCGCAATACCGATGAGGAGTATGAACGGATTTTCACAGCCAGGCTATATCAGGCAGAAGCAGAATGCGCCCGTGAACTTAAAAAGGTAACTGAGCAGAATGAGTGGCTCTATAAGCTATATCTGGTTTATCCGCAGCTGGTTCCTTACAGTGGTATGCCCATGAATATGAAACTGCATATAAGCGGTGATGCTAATCCGTTAATTGAACAAAGGCTGCGGGAATGCAATATCAATTGGGTGACCAATAGCAGCATACCGTCACCGGAGGTCTATGTTATTTTTAGCCACAACGGTAACAAAAAAGATATCAGCTATTATGTACTTGACCGCAACGGCAACTACGTTGTACAAAAGCAGGGATTCAGCTGGCAAAAACCTGATGAAGCAGGCACTACACTGGCATACAGGATCTTTAATATTGGTGGTAAGGGTGAAGAAGATGATACAAAACCCGAAGATAAAAAGCCCTGATTTAGTATTTTAGCATTATGGAGATTACCATCATCAAAAAACATATAGAAGCAGGCGCACATCATTTTATTTTGAGCCTGCATAAGGAAAAAACCAACACACGACAGTCTGCGCTCATCATTAAAAAATATATAGAAACAGGCGCTATCACAGCAGATGAGGAGTCTATGCTGAAGCTGCAGCTCTCTGATACGCTAAAGATTGTTGGCATAGGTATTCCCTTTGTACTGATACCTGGTGCTTCAATCGTAATGCCAATACTGATTAAGGTGGCACGAAAACACAATATCAATTTGTTGCCTTCTATTGTAGACTGAAGGCAAGCAGTTTGAAAACTACGCTCAGTATTCACCTATTTCCGCAGGCAAACGAACGACATAACCTTAAAAATTAGGTGCCCCCTTACAACAACAGTTCTACGGTTCAATAACTGATTCACTAGCCAACATCAAACAAAACAATCCAAATATTTATATTTTATTTTTTATCCTTTCTGATACAATTACAGAAGCTGCTTATGGCACCGGTCGCTGGTGCCAACCAACACCGAGAACCTTCTGTTTCGTATCTTTTGCTTTTTAACTTAATTACCTTTTTTATTTTCAATACCTTTGGAAAGAAATCAGGTATATTTTAATTTATTATAATGAAGAGGTTAGCGATATTGGGGTCAACGGGTTCTATCGGTACGCAGGCACTGGAAGTGGTGGCGGCGCACCCAGACCTGTTTGAGGTGGAAGTGCTCAGTGCACACAGCAATGCATCATTACTTATTGAGCAGGCAAAAAAATTCAAACCGAACGCGGTAGTAGTTACCAACGAGGCTAAGTACAAGGAGGTGAAAGAGGCCCTGTTAATGCTTCCTATTAAAGTGTTTTCTGGAAACGATTCTCTTAATGAGGTAGTACAATGGCAGGCGATAGATACTGTGTTGGGTGCCATACTTGGTTTTGCCGGTTTGAGCAGTATACTAGCAGCTATAGACGCGGGTAAGCGTATTGCCCTCGCCAACAAAGAAACCCTGGTGGTGGCAGGAGAGCTGGTGATGCAGCGCGCAAGAGAAAAAGGAGTGGCAGTAATACCTGTTGACAGTGAGCATTCTGCTATTTTCCAGTGCATGGTTGGCGAGGATTTAAATGCAGTTGAGAAAATGATACTTACTGCATCTGGCGGTCCTTTTCTGGGCAGAAAACCAAATTATCTGGTGAATGTGAAAGCCAGCCATGCAATACAGCACCCCAACTGGAGCATGGGTGCCAAGATAAGTATAGACAGTGCGACACTAATGAATAAAGGACTGGAAATGATTGAAGCCAAGTGGCTGTTTGGGCTCAGAAATGAGCAGGTAGAAGTAGTAATACATCCGCAGTCAATTATACACTCAATGGTGCAGTTTACAGATGGCAGCGTAAAAGCGCAGCTGGGATTGCCCGATATGAAACTACCTATTCAGTATGCTTTAGCATTTCCGAAAAGGATAGCCAACACATATAAGCGCCTGGATTTTAAAGATTTCTCAAAACTGACATTTGAAGCCCCTGATTATAAAACTTTCCGTAATCTTGCCATCGCAAAAGATGTAATGTTTAAAGGCGGTAACGCACCGTGTGTTATGAATGCGGCAAATGAAATGGTGGTTAATGCGTTTTTGCAAAACAAAGTCGGTTTTCTTGAAATGAGCGATATGATAGAGAAAACACTGGATCAGGTACCGTTTATTGAACAACCTGCTCTTGATGACTTTAGAGAAAGTGACGCTGAAGCACGGAACTGTGCGGTAGAATTTATTAAAAAGAGCCAGTTGTCGATGTACTAATAGATGGATTCAGCGGGGTCAGATTCGACATATTCAGATTCCGACTAAGTTGCTGAATCAATTTTTAAGAGTCATATTTGAATGAATAAATCCTGATCCCTGATAAACAATTCCAAATTTCATAGAATATTAAAATGCAATTACCAGCAATATTATTAATGTCGAGTACCGCTGTGAAGGGACTACAGCTTTTTGCTTCTTTGTCTATTCTGATAGCACTACACGAGTTCGGCCATTATTTTTTCGCAAGACTGTTTAAAACCAGAGTTGAAAAATTCTATCTGTTTTTTGATTTTCTGTTTCCATTCTCAGGATTATTAAATTTCGCTTTATTTAAGAAAAAAGTCGGCGAAACTGAATATGGGCTAGGTTGGTTTCCGTTGGGCGGCTATGTAAAAATCGCCGGCATGATTGATGAAAGCATGGATAAGGAAGCCATGGCGCTGCCGCCGCAACCATGGGAATACCGCTCCAAAAAACCATACGAGCGGCTTTTTATCATGCTGGGTGGCATTATTGTAAATATTGTGCTGGCTATTGTTATTTACATTGCCGTCTTCGGCATTTACGGAGAAGAATACCTGCCTGCAAAAAATGCAAAATTCGGGATTGCAGTTGATAGCACTGCCAAAACGCTTGGCCTGATGAACGGTGATATGGTTACAGCGGTAGACGGCAAGCCGGTAGAGCGTTTTGAGCGGATAGTAACCAGCATTATACTGGATGAAGCCAAGGCCATTCAGGTGCAACGTGGAGGGCAGGAGTTGAATATTGAAATTAAACCGGGAACTGTACACTCCATAATTACAGGACAAAAGGGCTCCTTTATTGCACCACGAATTCCATTGATTATTGGTGACGTTGCAGGTGGGTCCACTGCTGAAAAAATGGGCCTGAAAGACGGAGACAGTGTTGTTGCTGTGAACGGAATGCCCATCCGGTTTTTTGATGAATTTGACAGCATCAAAAGATCTATACCCGGCATGCCTATAGAGATGACAGTGATCAGAAAGGGACAAACAGAAACGCTAAAGGGAACGGTACCTGCTGATAAAAAGCTGGGCTTCTTCCCGGTTGGCGACTACAACAGGTTCTTTAAAACAGAGGTTATCAAATACAATCCTATACAGGCCACAGGGAAAGGGTTCAGTTATACGTATGACCAGTTCACAAATTATTTGCGCCAGTTCAAAATGATCTTTACATCAAAAGAGATCAAAACAAGTGAGAGCCTGGGAGGCATTATCAGTTTTGGTAAAATTTTCCCCTCCAGTTTCGATATGGAAAAGTTCCTGATGCTTACGGCATTTGTGTCTATCATACTAGCCTTTATGAATCTGCTGCCAATACCGGGGCTTGACGGAGGTTATGTTATCTTTCTGCTGTTTGAAATGATCAGTGGCAAAAAAGTGAGTGAAAAAGTAATGGAAAAGGCCACCACCGTGGGACTGGTTCTGTTGCTGGCACTGATGGTTTATGCCAATGGGTTGGACATACTCCGGCTGTTTAAGCATTAACAACAATATTTAACCCCGAAGTTGCAACCGGTTTGGTGAAATTAAGGTGTTAAAATGCACATGACATATACTACCCAATTCTTGAAACCGTTATGTACGGTATGAAGCTTACTTTTATGCAATATGCAAACTGAACGATTTGCTGTAGTTGCTTCTAAAACATATCTTTGACAAATAAATTAACTATAAAAGCAAGGGCTTACTCATGAAATCAATAAAATTTATACTGATTAGTACATGCCTTATTTTAAGTGTTTTTTGCATCGTGTGGGGTACTTCCTGCACAAAAGATACCTGTAAAACAACTACCTGCATAAATGGCGGGCACTGTAGCGGCGGCGCTTGCTTTTGCCCCAAAGGTATAGGTGGTGTAAACTGCGAAGTTATTTACAGGGACCTGTACAATTTTTCCTACAAAGGCAGCGGATCTGACAACAACGGCAAAACATATCCGGACAACATTATGACTTTTACTTCCGTTGGTGACACTGCTTATTCTCAGATGCAGTTTTCTTGGAACAATAATGGCGTAGGCTTAGTAAGTTTAGCACTGACCCTAACTAACAATACGCCCAGCGGGTCTTCGTTTACGCTGGGTTCTGTGTCTGTAGATACTTTTACGTATACCGGCTCAGGTTCTTTTGTGAACAATTTATCTGCATCAGTTACATTAATAGAAAGCCACCCGCATAGCCCTTCTGTAACTATTTCACTGCACAACTTTTTAAAGCAATAGTGTATACCCCGGCAACAAAACCATAACAAATATCCGGGTGATACTTTTTGAAATTGCTTCAAACGCCTTTATCTTTGCCGAAAGTATTAATAACTAAAAAACAAAATCTATGAAATCAATCAAGTACATTGCGCTGAGCGCCATTTTGACCTTTAGCGCAATCTGCGCAGTTGTTTACACTTCTTGTAAGAAAGATGCTTGTAAAGATGTAACCTGTCTGCACGGCGGTGTATGTAGTGACGGTAACTGTATTAATTGTAATGTAGGTTATGAAGGTACTAATTGCGCAACCCTTAGTAAAGATAAGTTTGTTGGAACTTATACCGGTTCTGAAATATGCACTGTTGGTACTGACAATTACAGTGTAACGTTGTCTAGTGCATCTGATGATCTGGTACTTACTTACACTAATTTATACAACGAAAGCATCACAGCAACTTGTACTATTACCAGCACAAGCACATTCTCTTTCTCTGGTACTCAGGTAGTAGGTGGTACTCCGGTAACTTTCACAGGTACAGGTACATTGAGTAGTTCAAACCTCACAGTTACTTATACTATCACTAATAGTTCTACAACCAATACCTGTACATTTACAGGCCACAAATAAATTAATGTTTCTATCATGAAAAGAGAGGCCGCAGCGGCCTCTCTTTTCTATTTGTGTATGGCCATAAAATATCCCGCGTCCGGAAAACACCTTCCACAAAAAAGGGTGCCTCAGACGTTGAGGCACCCGAACTATAAAATATATTGTAAATTATTTTCCTCCCATTTTAGGTTTACCATTACCAATGGTGTTGCCCTCTGTTCCCTTATTAGCTTCAGTTGGCTGACCACCCATTTTGGGCTTACCATTCCCAGTTGTTGGAGGTGGAGGAGGAGGGGCCACAGTATGAGTTTGTGCCGGAGCTGGAGTAGCTTTATGGCCACCGCCTTTGGTAGTTTTGTGCTCTGCTTCTTTCTTGGTAGCTGCTTCTATTGAATCTGCCTTGGCTTTTGCCATAGCATTGATGGTTGAGTCATTTTTAGCCTTGTTCATGGCATCCTGCATTGCTGCGTTTACCTTGGCAATTGAGTCAATCTGAGCCTGCTGGTTCTTATTTTCTTCGTTGCTGTTGCTGCCGCAAGACGCGAGAATCAAAGCACTGCCTGCCAGGAGAAGGAATTGTTTTTTCATTTTTATTCGGTTTTTTGTTTGTGCAAAAATATTATTATTATTTCAGAAATTAATCATGTGGATACAAAAAACCCGCCACACGGTTGATTTTTTATTTAATTTTTAACTTAAAGGAAGTATATAAAACCCGTATTTTCATGAATGTATACGAAATCAGTTGGTTTTACTGCAGCATCTGTGGCGCTCCCCAAAAGAAACAGCGAATCTGAGCGGTACTCAAAGTACAAAGAGGCAGGGAACGGATTTCTTACGCTACAGCCTAATCAATTAACGCTATACATTTTAGCTCAATGGCAATTGCTGTGGGCAATGAGTCAATTCCAACTGTTGTGCGGCAGGGCTGGTTGTCCTTAAAATACTCTGCGTATATTTTGTTGTAGGTATGAAAATCGCGTTTCATATCCACCAGAAAAATAGTTACATCAATCAGCTTGTCCCAGCTGCTACCGCTTTCTTCCAGAATTACACGCACATTGTCAAACACCGAACGGCACTGCTCTGCAAAGTCAAATTCCAGATGATTGCCATGCTTATCTGGCTTCAGCCCCGGTATCTCATCGGTGCCTGCCTTGCGCGGGCCAACGCCCGACAGGAATAACAAATTGCCTGCCCTTCTTGCATGAGGATACAAACCAACCGGCTTAGGTGCTTTATCTGTAGAGAACTGCTGTGACACTATGTTAAATTAAAAATGAAATTAAAAAACGGAACGCTTCTCCAAAAGTATAAAAACGGAATCACTTCATGTACAGGTATGCACCCAGTTGCACAAAAACTCCGATAATGTAACCCAACCAGATATCGCCGCGCTGATGAGCCCCCAGAATCATTCTTGCGGTACCCATAATGCCGGCAAGAATAATCGAAACGATTAGCGGAATTGCCAGATTAGCCGGGCTGAGTATCATGAGTACTATTATTATCCCCACCATACCACCGGCAACCGCTGTATGCATGCTCACTTTGGTAAAAATATTGGCTATAAACATGAGAATTACACCCCAGAAGTTGCCCAGCAACAACACCTTCAATACAAGTGGCGGGTTGGTGTTCATATTGTTGAACGCATGGCTGACCCAAAAATAAAAGATCATCGTGGCCATCAACGGAATAGTTCTCTCCCGGGCAGTCTCCATTTTAAAACTTCCGATGAATCCCAGAGGCTTCATCAGCAACGTGCTGAAAAGAGGAAAGAAAACGGCGCTGATTGCTATCGAAAGCAGCCAGAGTTTCACCTGCTTATCAGCAACACCTACAAAAAATGACGGAGCCAGAAAAGTTATGGCAACAGACATCACCAAGGGAAAAAACACCGGATGAAAAATATAGGAAACAGCCTCAGCCAAAATGCGCAAAGGCCTGGACTGGGAAGCTGTTATCCGGTGAGGTATTGTTTGTTGAATCGCGTTCACGTTGTTGCAGTTAATAAAATTAAAACCAATTTTCTAAATTATTCCAACACAGGAGAAAGCCACTTGGTCATATCTTCTGTACTCATACCTTTTCTTCTGGTATAATCCTGCAGCTGATCTTCGAGTATCCTGCCTATGCCAAAATAATGACTCTCAGGATGACTAAAGTACCAGCCACAAACCGAGGCTCCGGGGTACATAGCCAGCGATTCGGTTAGCTGTATGCCGGCGTTTTCTGTTGCATTCAGCAAATCAAACAACTTATACTTCTCCGTATGATCAGGACAGGCAGGATAGCCAGGTGCAGGGCGTATGCCCCGGTATTTTTCTTTTACCAGATCAGCTATAGGTATCTGTTCCTCTTTGTCATATCCCCAGAATTCTGTACGAACCCGCTTATGCAGCACCTCAGCAAATGCCTCAGCGAGCCTGTCGGCAATGGCCTGCAGCATAATCTTGCTGTAATCATCATGATCAGCAGCAAATTGCTGCAGGTACGGCTCTATGCCATGAATGCTTACCGCAAAAGCGCCCATATAATCGTGTAGCTCATGCTCTCCGCCAAAAGAATAAGGCTTAATGAAGTCAGCAAGAGATACATTGGGTTGTCCGGGTGCCTTCTTTATTTGCTGGCGCAGCGATTCGAGGTGTGTGAGCTCTTTTCCATGCTCATCCAGCAGCACAATGGTATCATGGCCTATCTTCTTCGCTGTCCAGAAACCAATTACCCCCCGGGCAGTTAACCATTTTTCCTTAATGATGCGGTCAAGCAGCGCATTGGCATCGTTGAAGAGTTTTGTAGCCTCAGCACCTACAGCTGCATCTTTCATTATCTCAGGGTATTTGCCGCGTAATTCCCAGGTTATGAAGAACGGCCCCCAGTCAATATAGTTTCTGATCTCATTCAGATCGTATTCATCAAATACTTTTGTGCCCAGCAGATTCGGTTTGGGCGGCTCGTAACCAATCCAGTTTATCTTAGCACCGTTAGCCTGAGCCTCAGCAAAAGGTATGTATTGCTTTACAGACTTCTTATTCTCAAAGTCTTCTCTGAGTTTGTCATATTCTGAATTGACTGCTCCAAGAAATTGCTCCCTGTTATCTTTATTAAGCAGGTTACCAGCTACGGTAACACTTCGGCTGGCATCCAGCACGTGCACTACACCGCCGTCATACTGCTGTGCAATCTTTACTGCTGTATGCATGCGGCTGGTAGTAGCACCACCTATAAGCAACGGTTGTTTCATTCCCTTGCGTTTCATCTCTCTGGCAACATGCACCATCTCATCAAGCGAAGGGGTAATAAGTCCGCTGAGTCCAATAATATCAACTTTCTCTTTTTCGGCAGTGTCGAGTATTTTATCAGCCGGCACCATGACACCAAGGTCTATAACATCATATCCATTACAGCCTAAAACAACACCCACTATATTCTTGCCAATATCATGTACATCTCCCTTCACTGTTGCCATCAGTATTTTTGCTGCACCAGCTGCCTCCTCGCTCTCAGTGCCGGCTTTGATGTGTGCCTGCCTGCGCAACTCTTTTTCTGCCTCAATAAAAGGAAACAGATAGGCAACACTTTTTTTCATTACCCTGGCACTTTTCACAACCTGCGGCAGAAACATTTTACCACTGCCAAACAAATCACCAACCACATTCATGCCATCCATCAGCGGGCCCTCTATTACATCAAGCGGCTTAGGATACTTAACCCTGGCTTCTTCTGTATCAGCATCTATATAGTCAGTAATGCCGTTTACAAGTGCGTGTTTCAGGCGCTCTTCAACAGGTGTGCCGCGCCATGCATCGTCTGCCTTAACTTCTTTACCCTTTGCTTTTACCGTCTCTGCAAATACAACGAGCCTTTCGGTAGCTTCCGGGTGCCGGTTCAGAATTACATCTTCACAGAGTTCCCGCAACTTCGGTTCAATTTCGTCGTATACCACAAGAGCTCCTGCATTTACTATTCCCATGTCCAT
>OMJB01000005.1 GCA_900299255.1 Sphingobacteriales bacterium | reverse complement strand
GGCAGCAAATTCACATTAACTGGCACTACTGCTTTGGCCACACAACCATTGGCATCTGTACCTGTAACAGTATAATTGATATTGGTTGTGGGATTTGCAGTAACACTGCTGCCTATTGTTGATGACAAGCCGGTTGAAGGAGCCCAGGTGTAAGTGGTAGCACCTGTAGCACTGATTGTGGCTGAATTACCCATGCACATGGTAGCGCCAGTACCTGCTACCGTTGGCAGCGGGTTTACAAATACAGTTACGGTAGCTCTGTTATAGCAAATATCCAGACCAGTAAGTGTATAAGTAGTTGTTGTTGCCGGATGCGCAGTTACCGTTGACCCGGTAGTAACTGAAAGGCCATAACCGGGAGTCCAGGTATACGATACTGCACCGCTGCCTGTTAACGTAGTTGATGAACCATTGCATACAGAAACATTGGATCCTGCACTCACCGGAGGCAAAGGATACACTGTAAGTGGAAGCGTAGCCGTGTTGACACAACCATGAGAATCAGTGCCTGTAATCGTGTAGGTGGTGGTAGATGTTGGGCTGGCTGTAACTATCGCACCGCTGGTGCTTGAAAGCCCTGCTGAAGGAGACCAAACAACAGAAGCAATGGTGGAAACCGACAAAGTAGTAGAGGAACCCACACATATGCCCGGTGCTGAAACCGGGAAAATATATGGCAACGGATGTACAGAAACAGGAACCACATTCCAGTTCACACAACCATTTCCATCAGTGCCGGTAACAGTGTAAATAGTGCTTGATGTTGGTGAGGCTGTAACGCTTGAACCCACTGTAGTTGATAAAGTTGCCGACGGGCTCCATACATACGATATCGCACCACTTGCAGATAGCCCAACAGAAGAACCAGCACAAACCTCTGCCCCAACTGTACCTGTAATAACCGGCAACGGCAACACAGTAACTGTCACTGAAGCCGCACTGGTACAGCCATTAGGGCCTCTCCCAGTAACAACGTAGGTGGTTGTAACTGAAGGGTTTGCTGTTACTGAACTGCCTACTATTGCTGACAGTCCACCACCAGGCAACCAGCTATAAGTTACCGCACCACCGGCGAATAAAGTCGTTGAACTGCCAGGGCAAATAGAAATATCGGGGCTTACGAATACTGGTGGTAATGGATCTACAGATACAGTATTGATGATCGTATTAGTGCAGCCAAAACTGTTGGTGCCTGTAATTGTATAAGATGTAGTAGACGTGGGTGTGGCAATAACGCTACTGCCTACCGTTGACGAGAGATCAGTTGATGGCGCCCACGAATAGCTGATTCCCCCGCTTGCTGCCAGCACAGTAGACGATCCGCTGCAGATCGTAACAGCGGTGCTCGTGCTTATTGTAGGTAGCGGATTAACGGTTACTGTAATAGTAGCAGATAGAGAAGTACCATTTGTGGCAGTAACTGTATATGTAGTAGTAGTTAAAGGGTTAGCTGTGACAGATGCCGCTGTTGTAGTTGACAAACCCGTTGACGGTGCCCATGAGTATATAAAAGGCCCTGTGCCCGTAACTGTTGCCGTGAGCACTGTACCATTACTCTGGCATATAGGATTTGCCGAAGCGCCTGCGCTCACTGATGTTGGCTGTGCAAAAACATCTGCCCCATTAACACATAACAGAAAAGCACATAAAACAACTGACAATAAATATCTAACCATAATTTCTATTTGATTTGTTAACACCGCTAATGTAAAGATTTTTTTGCTATATTTTAGATTTTTCTGCAAATATTTTTTTACATCAATTGCTTGTATTGTTTTTGCAACCAAACACAACCGTTATTTCTTTTTAAAACCGGAATAGACTTTTAAAAGAAAAGGTGCAGAAAGAAAAACCAGTACTACCAGCCGCAGCCACGACACGCCTGTTGCCGCATCTGAAAATAGCTTTAACGCAGTGAATGCAACCAGCATGATTACTACTATCACCGACAATACCCTGGCCCACCACGTCTCGTACATTGTTTTTGAAGTGATAGCTGTTTTACCTACTGCTGCTACATGATTACTTTCATCTACTTTCTTTTGGAAAGCTTCCATCAGAGATGCAAACGAAGCCTTTTCTTCCAGCGATCTGCCGGCAGCGCTAAGGTAGAACTGCTCTGGCTTCACCGTTGTTTTGAAGCACAATGATACTGCTCCATTTAATTCATTTACATAAAAATTAACCAGTTCGTTCCTTCTAATTCCAAATGAAACGGGTGTGTAAAAATTTTGCTCATCAAACTGAACATAGAATCCTGTCTCATCAAGAACAACGGTTGCTTTAGGTGATGCTTTTTTTAGCATAACCAGTGTCAGTACAATCGTTATCGCTAGTAAAATAACCACAGCTGGTAGTATTACCCAGTCTGGTAAACTGGGTGCATAAATTGTACCAAAAACCAAAACTACGGTAAGCAACATTGGTACAAATAATATTGTCAGCAATACCCTCTTGTTGTACACCACCCTGACTTTATATTCGCTCATTTCCAAAGTTTAAAATGACTTTATTCACATTACAGCCGTTTTCAAATTCAATACCGGCCGAATATCAGATACAATGGTAACTAAAATTAATGAAAACGGATACTGGCAATTGCGCTGAAATGTTGCTATCACCTGTAATACTCAATTTTTCTGCGCACATAAAAATGCTCTGTAAGATTACCCTCGGTACTCTGTTGCTGCCAGTTTCCTGCTGGATCAAATTCACTATTCAGCTCAGTTACATACCGTGAATAACCACCTGAATAAGTTGTTTTTTCAGTGATCCTGCCCAGACTGTCAATTGATCTGAAAATGTGCAGGCGAACGCTGTCACTCTTTTTTTCGCAATGTACCCACTCACTGCTCCTGAAATAATAATAGTCAGACTGGTCAGAAAGGTGCTTACCAACGGTAAAAGTGCGGCTGGCGCTTATTTTGCCTGCTGTATCATAAGTATATACCACTTTATGGCCGGCAACTTTGTTACAGAAACTTTGCTCTTCCGTTTTGCATCCTTTCAGGTCGTATGCATACTCACTCCTGTACACTGTTTCTTTCCCATCATAGTATCTGCGATCATCCTGCGCCAACAATCTGCCCAAACTGTCGTAAGCGTAAACAACAGCACGCATAAGCATACCTGTATCGTCGTACTCTTTTCTCTGAACAATCAGACCAGCCACTGAGGTATCGTATTTTACAACTTTCCTGAAATGTAGCTGAAGTGAGTAATCGTCGTGGAGCGAAGAAACCAGATTGCCCTTTTTATCGTACTCATTTATGTTTTTCATGAAAGGCTTCTTCATAGCGGCATCACTGAATTCCATTTCAGTTACCTTTCGCACCCTGCCTTTCAGGCCTTCCTCAGATAGGTCATTACTTACCTGGGCCACAGCTGTGCGCACGCTGCCCATCACCAACAATAGCAAGACAATTTTTTTCATTGAGCTGTGGAACAAAGTAACGGAAATTAAAAATG
>OMJB01000004.1 GCA_900299255.1 Sphingobacteriales bacterium | reverse complement strand
AGGCAATGGATTTACAGTTAACAAGGCTGTAGTGAAACAACCAGTTACTGGTAGTGTATAAGTGATACGTGGTGTACCTGCAGCAACACCAGTTGCAGTACCCGTTGACGAACCAATTGTAGCAAGGGCAGTATTGCTGCAAGACCATGTACCACCACCAGCATCAGTTAATGTTGTTGAGGTACCCGGACAAGCAGAAAGTGTACCTCCTATTGGAGAAGGAGCAGGATTAACTGTAACTATTGTTGTAATAAAACCTGATCCGCAACCAGCTACGTTTACAGAATAAGTGATACCCGCAGTACCAGCACTCACACCGGTTACGTTCCCACTTGCATCAATTGTTGCAATACTTGGAGTACCGCTAGTCCAAACTCCGCCAGAGCCAGTACCTGACAATGTCATTACAGCACCAACGCAAACAGGAGTATTACCAAAAATAAGGCCAACATTTGGAGAGCAAATATTTACATAGCCATTACCAGACTGATAGTTTGCAGTTGAGGTAGCAGCACTGACACCTGCACCGCTAAAATAAGAGCTACCGCCGCCGCCGCCGCCATAAGCACCGGCACCACCACCGTAGTAGCCTCCTCCGCCACCACCACCATACAACGTGGTACCGTTGTCATTTCCTCCCTGTCCAAGCGAACCAGCTTGCATTCCGTAACAAGTAGCACCTAAACCGCCAGTTGTAGCCTGAGCTCCCTGACCACAAATACAAATTGACGCCGTACCACAATACGCACCATCCTGAGCTGGAGCGGTACCACCCGCACCACCGTTTTCACCGTTGGTAGTGCCGCAGTCATAACCGCCGCCGCCACCGCCGCCGCCTACAATGATCCTGTTGGCCAAAGCTGTACCGCCAATGCGGATATCAGAGGCACCACCACCGCCACCGCCGAAGTAGTAACCATTACCGCCACCATTCGACCCACCAGCAGCAGTTGTGCTGTTATTATTGTTCGCTCCGCCGCCGCCTACATAAATATTCAGTACCTGCCCCGGCGTAACCGCAAGCGTAGCCTGTACCCTACCGCCTTTTCCACCAACGCTGCTTTGGGATTTACCACCCTGTGCACCAGCAATATCAATGCCAATTGCAGTGACACCTGGACCGACTGTATACGTAAATGGACCGCCCGGAGTAGTAAAGGCAGTTGTCTGAGCGATAGAGCTCCAATTGCATCCCAACAGAATGAACATCAGGGCTGCGATTTTTGAAAGGTAGAATGGTCTCATATTTTATTCCTGTTTTAAATTTTAGAATTATATGCTTGTACTCTTTTTACGACTATTTTAGTATATCCTTTATACAATTTTAGCTTTGTTTATTATGCTCTATTTTCGATTTTCTGTAACACAAAACGACAGAAAAAGGTCAATATCCAAATAAAAACAAAAATAACAAGGTAAATTTAACGAATAAAATTTCAAATAAATGAATTTTATCACAAAGAAATATTTTCACAATACATATCAAAATACCGGTAGGCGACATTACACCAGCCCGCTTATCTGCCTGATTACTTTTTGGTAGTAAATATCTTCAGCAATATGGCAGGTGGCTTCTGTTGCTCCCTGCCCCTGAAATTGTTTAAAGCGTGTCAAAATAGCAGCCGTTTTTTTTAAATTTTTCTAAAATTTTTAAAAAACACCTAAAAATAAACCATTTAATATTAGCACTTAATAATATAATTATTACATTTGCGGTTTCAATCTGAAATGCATTATCTCATACACATGATTTGATTATTTTAATTTGTGTTTAGTATTTTGTTATGAATATCTAGCACGATTTTTGCTGTATGTTACTTGATTTTTTAAATATTTAGATGAAGCAGGAGGTTATTCTGGATTTACCTATTGACAGGCAGCAGGCAAACGCAATTCCCCAAACGGACATGGCGAGCATCAGGTATATGTTTCATGAAATGAACCAGCAGTACCTCGACCATCAGCCTGCAGGATATTATTATGCTGTTAAGAGAATAATGGATCTTTTCATTTCTGTCGTTTTCATTTGTTTAGTTATGTCCTGGCTTACTCCTTTGATTGCTTTGTTAATAAAACTTACATCTAAAGGGCCAGTATTTTTTGTTCAGAAGCGCACCGGTTACATGGGGGTTGAATTTAACTGTATTAAATTCAGGACAATGTACCTCAACGACGACGCCGACATAAAGCAGGTTTCAATTAATGATTCAAGGATTACTAAATTAGGTAAGTTCTTAAGGATTACACACATTGACGAAACGCCTCAATTTTTCAACGTAATTCTTGGCGACATGAGCGTTATAGGGCCACGCCCTCATATGTTGTACCATACAAGGTATTACTCCGAATGTATCCCTTATTATAACCTAAGGCTTGAAGTCCTCCCAGGCATGACGGGCATGGCTCAGATAAAAGACTATGTCGGTGAAATAAGCGTGGAAAGAGAATTGCGTAAAAGAATTCAGTGGGATATCTATTACATGAAAAACCGAAGCATTATACTGGATATTAATATTCTTTTCAGCACTGCCGGTTGCATTTTCAGAAAAATACACAGCCCGTTTATCAGATAAGCCCTATAAAGCTCCCATAAATTATCAGGTCATTTTTGGCACTCGTACTCATTGACTTTAGTTTTTTATTTTCTTCACGTAAATTGTATTTATCTTTACTGGAAGAAACATAAATCATAGGGAATGAATACAATACTTTAACTTACAGATTTCTCACAAGCTGGTAATAATGCTGTAAGATACTCCTGCGGGCTTGCTGCCGGTATTGGCGCGAAAATTGTTGTATTGCATAATGTGGTGCTGCCTATCATGTTTAGTGATATTCCCATGCCTGGGTCTTTGATAACAGACACCGAAAATGAAGCTGAAGCACAAATGGATTCACTTATTGCTGATTTATCAGCAGAGTTTCCTGCTATAAAAATCGAAAGGCTGGTAACCATTGGTAGTACAATAGATGCTGTTAACGAATTCATTGAAACTACCGGGGTTCCGTTGTTTATTGTGGTTGGAAATTCATCTGATTCCGACAGCCGGATTTGGCCGGAGAGCATACTGTTGGATGAAGTAAGGCAACTTCAATTTCCTGTTCTTGCAGTACCCGAGGGCTATAAATGGGCCAACCCTGGCCAGCTGTGTTTTGCCTGCGATAGTAATCACAGTTATTCTGCTAAAGAAATTGCCCGAATAAAAGATGCTGCAAAAACAGTGAATGGAACATTATATGCGATAAATATACAGACAGAAGAAAAAAACGCTCAGGATTTAGAGTCAATAAGCAAATCAATTGGAGCCGAAGTGGGCGTTGGCTTAGATAAAGTTCATGTAATTACCGGCTCAAAAAATATCGACAATTCAATACTCGATGCGATTAAAAAATTTAATGTTGAGTGGTTAATTATGGTACCGGGCAAGCACTCATTTTTTGAAGGATTGTTTCACAAAAGCCACACCAGCAAGATTCTTCATAGCTGCCCAATCCCAATTCTGGCTATCCACGACTAATTTCAGAAAAAGCGCTAAATAAGACCAGATGGCCTATTCGCCGAAATCACTTTTTTCGGCTTTTTCCTTTCTCTTCTTTACCATGTATTTGACGCCTTTATAGGATAGTTCCAGAGCTTTCCATTTAAGGTATCCGCCAAGAATTTCGTAGGCCAAATCAAGCAATAAACTATCTTTCTTTTTTCCGCCCTGTCCTTCCTTTTTTTTCCTTCTCTTCTGCTCCTTGCCTGAAATACTAACTTCATTGCTGCCTGCCTGAAAAAACATCTTCGCAACAGAAGAGGCTACTATGGCTACAGAATCAGAAACCGGCAGCATTGATACAATTTCCGAAACAATATTTTCAGCATTGATACCACCGCCATCTTTAGGCGATGCTACAGCCCTAACCGAAGAAATATTAAAATCAAACAAAGCAGCACGCTCTTTCAAGAGCCGTGCCTTTTCCTTTTCAAGCGCCTTAACACTATTTAATTTCTTAAGATAAATACCCATTTAATATCAGATAGGTTGAACTAAAGTTCCTCATCTTCATTTTCATCCTGCTCCTTGTGTTCATCTGTTTTCTCTGTTAGTACCGCAATGATCCTGCCTGCAAAGAACTCTGTTATTTGCCTGCGCAATAAAAAGAGCAACAGCAAACTAAGCAGGTAGCATCCGGTTGTAAGAAAGAAAGATGAAATTTTAGAGCAACCGGCATCGCTGAAAACTTCTGTTAATCCGAACCCGGCGAATAAGAAAATACAGAAGAAAATAAACAACGCTATCATTCCATAAATCAGATAGCTGACAACAGCGGCAGCCTTACCAACTACATTAAGTTTAAGCAACTTAATGTATACGGCAGCATACTTCATAACTGCATCTTTTACTGTTCTTAACGTGCTCATTTGAAACTGATCAGGTATGATATATCTCTTCTTCTACATCTGCACTTTTCTTTGCAAATTTGTCTTTGAGGTCGTTGAGGCCTTTCTTAACCTTTTTCAAATCTTCCTCTCTTGTTTCCTTGTCTGTTGCAAGCAAATAACCAATTGCTACCCCAATAGCTGCTCCTGCAAAAAGTGCAGCAACTGTTTTTCCCGATTTTGCCATAATATTCCGTTTAATAAATGTAAGCCGGTGTTGATCTTTTATACCTGTTGCAAATATACAAATTCCCAATATCCTGAATCATGACACTCATCATATTGAATGTTAAATCAGTGAGAAATTTTGGTGCCGTTTGCAAGCAATAACCGTCCCCTATTTTCATTCCTCTGGCAGCTGTTGCTTGCGCCCCTCCTCTTCGTGTTCTGTCCTGAGATTATTTTCTTTGGTAATTACCTCTTTGATAACGGTATCGAGCTTTTCCGTTGTTGAAGTTATCCACTCCATCACCTGCTTATTCATCGGGTCTGCCGGATCATCGTAGTTAAAGATATGTACCAGCCCCAGTATTGTTGACACTGGGCCTCTGATTTGATGTGCCTGAATATGGGATATTTCGCTGAGAACATTGCTCTGTGCTTCTATATGGGCAAGGTGTGTCTTTTTCTCTCTCGAAAGCAGTTCATTGTATTTCTTTTGAATCACATAGTTTCGGTAAATGAAGAAAGAAAGAAGCAATACAAGCAGCAACGCCACAAGGCCGCTGTAAGTAAATATTTTCTGCCGTTCAATCTTCTTGTCAAAAATTGCCTGGCTACGGATGCTGTCAATTTGCTGCCTCAGTTT
>OMJB01000003.1 GCA_900299255.1 Sphingobacteriales bacterium | reverse complement strand
TTTAGTAAGTATTTTCCGGTTACAGGTTTTGATATCAATGAAAGCAGGATCAGCGACCTGCGGCAGTGTACTGACCATACACTGGAGGTGGAAAAAGAGCTACTGGCATCAGTAACGGTAACCGCTGTCCCGACATCAGGTACAAAAGGCTTGTATTGCTCCAGCCAGATTGAAGACATCAGTAAATGCAATGTATATTTTGTTACAGTACCCACTCCGGTTGACAGAAACAATCGCCCGGACCTGACGCCACTGTATAAGGCAAGTGAAACTGTAGGCAAGGTGCTGAAAAAAGGAGATATAGTTGTTTACGAATCAACTGTATATCCGGGTTTAACTGAAGACGAGTGTGTGCCTGTACTGGAGCGCTTCTCAGGCTTGAAATTCAATAGAGATTTTTATTGCGGCTACTCACCCGAGCGTATCAATCCGGGCGATAAAGTCCACACCATCTCTAAAATAAAAAAGATAACATCAGGGTCTACACCTGAGATAGCGGAGGTAGTTGACAGCCTTTACAGGACAATAGTTACGGCTGGTACGCACAAAGCACCCAGCATTAAAGTAGCTGAAGCTGCCAAGGTGATAGAGAATGCCCAGCGGGATATTAACATTGCTTTTGTCAATGAGCTGGCCAAGATATTCAACAAGCTCAATATTGACACCAGCGACGTACTGGAAGCTTCCGCCACCAAGTGGAACTTTCTACCTTTTAAACCCGGCCTGGTTGGCGGGCACTGCATCAGTGTTGACCCCTATTACCTTGCACAAAAAGCGCAGGAAGTGGGGTACCACCCCGAGATCATACTAGCCGGGCGAAGGCTGAACGACGGAATGGGTTCGTATGTGGCCAATGAGGTGGTGAAACTCATGATAAGGAAGGACCTGGTTGTAAAAGGTGCCAACCTGCTGCTATTGGGCATTACATTTAAAGAAAATTGCCCTGATGTAAGAAACACAAGGGTGGTTGATATAGTGCGCGAACTCGAATCATACGAAACCAATTTAACCATTTACGACCCCTGGGCAAGTCCGGAGGATGTGAAACACGAGTATGGAATTAATATTATAAATGAGCTTCCTGATGGGCAATTTTTTGATTCGGTAGTGCTGGCGGTTTCCCACAATGCGTTCTTAAATACTGACTGGAAGAAGCGCCTTAAACCCGGCGGAATCATATATGATGTGAAAGGATTCCTGGCAAAAGATAAAGTAGATGCCCGGTTATAGCAGACATGGCCGATCGGCCATCTTCCGGTAAAACATCCAGGCATTGAAACCGTTGACTATTTTAAACTAATTTTGATGAAAATTATGAAGATGCATAAAACATATAAACAATTCAATTTCAGCATAATATTGCTGTTGTTATTTTTTGTTTATACCACTACGACTTCATGTGTCTCTACAAAAAACCTGCTGTATTTTCAGGATTTGCCTGATACTATCAATACACCCGTGACAATGAGTAATGTTACTCCCTTCACCGAGCCCAAAATTGAACCTAACGACATCCTGGCCATTACTGTGCAGACTGTTGTTCAGAACCCAGGCAATGCACCCATTACATCTACCTCTACAGGTACTTTTAATTTACTGAATGGTTTTCTGGTAGATAAGAAAGGCTATGTTGAGTTGTCGCTGATAGGATTTGTAAAAGTAGCTGGCCTTACTACTACTGAAGCACGGGAGGTGATTAAGCAAAGAGCAGATAAATACTACAAAGAACCGGTAGTAAATGTGAGAATAGCCAACTTTGATGTGGCCATATTGGGAGATGTGGCCAGGCCTGGCATGGTGAACATACCCAATGAAAAAGCCAACATTATGGATGCGATTGCTATGGCAGGCGACCTGAACCTTACTGCCAAAAAAGGTAATGTACTGCTGATACGGTCAGAAGGTGACGAAAAAAAGTTTGTACGCATGGACCTGAGGTCGAGCAAGGTATACCAATCGCCGTATTTATGGCTGAAACAGCGTGACCAGATAATAGTAGAACCCAACAAATTTAAAGTACAGAGCAGTGACCAGACCTTCCTAAGAAATCTGGGTATTATTTCAACGCTGATTTCAACAGTATCACTGGTACTGATTTTCAGGACTCTATAAAAAACATGAGCATTAATGGAAGATAAAAAACCACCGGTAGTGGTTGAAGATAAGCGCAAGGTTGAAGATACCGGCACTTTTAACCTGAAATGGCTGGTATCAACTGTATTGGCTATCTGGCCGTGGCTGCTGGCAAGTATCAGTATTGCCCTTATTATAGCACACCTGTACCTGAGGTATACTACTCCCATTTACCGGGCATTTGCAGAAATGTTGATTATAGACTCCAAGAAGGGGAATTCTTCGTCGGGTGATGATATCATGAAGATGCTGAACATCAACAATAAGAACATCAATATTGATAATGAAATTGAAGTGCTCAGAAGCCGCGGTATAATGGCCAAGGTTGTGTAGAGACTGAACCTGAATGTTAACTATTCTGTAGCTGGCCGGTTTAAAGTGACC
>OMJB01000002.1 GCA_900299255.1 Sphingobacteriales bacterium | reverse complement strand
TGCTCCAATGCCTTTTTGACTTTAACAATAGTAGTTCTGGAGCAAGGTACTAGTTTGGCTATTTCTTCGTAGTTGAGGTTTTTGTTATCGAGGTATTTAATTATGAGCCTGGAGCGTTCTTTGTTCAGTAATTGCTCATGTGTGTCAGCTGTGCCTATTTTCCTGCCTGAGTAGAGCCTCTTTTCCTTTCTGATGCGTATACCTTCCATCTGCCTTTCCCTGATCAGATTTCGCTCAAAGGATGCCATAGTGGACAGTATAGACATCATTAACTCACTGAACTTATCTTCTTTTCCCTGCTCATCTATATTTCTCAGGTTGGGGTTACGGCACACTATGGTAACTCCTCTTTGGGTAAGCTCCTGCCACACCATCAGTACATCAAGAGTGGATCTGCCTAATCTGTCAATGGAATGTATCTCCAGATGTGTTAGCTTACCATTATCGAGCAGTTTCTTTATTTGTGCTCCCTTGGGTCTTTCAAACAGTGCAATAGAGCCTGAGCAATAGTCTGTAAGTAGGTAGTCAAACTGTTTAAGATTCTGTAGCTGGCGTTCTGGGGTTTGTGTACCATCATTAGCGCTGACCCTGGAATAAAATACCTTCACTTTTGTATCATTTTATAAGTGGGTGGTAAATGTAGCCTATTACTGGTATACAGGGACGTTTTAGGGCTTGTTTTCTATACCATCTTGAAGTATACTCTAAAAATAAACTGCTGCTGGTATATATTCTCTCTATGATCTCCTGCTACCGCTAGTGTAACAAAGAGCTACAGGAGCTAATTCCCGATATTTTGGTGCTCATTAACAAAATAACGGTAAGTAAGCAGTAGTCCCTGTTTTAAATTTGTTTTACTCAGCCAGCCGAGGGCATTCAATCGTGCACTGTCCATCAATTTTCTCGGCGTACCATCTGGCATACTACTGTTAAATGTGATTCCCCCTTTAAATTCAGTAACCTCGCTGATAATCCGGGCCAAATCAAGTATTGAAATCTCCTCACCCGAACCTACATTTATTACAGCAGGTTCATTGTAGTTGTTCATAAGAAAAACGCAGGCATCAGCAAGATCATCAACATACATAAACTCACGCAAAGGGCTTCCAGTACCCCATATCTCTACTTCTTTCAGGTTGTTTTGTTTTGCGAAATGGAATTTTCTAATCAATGCAGGTATTACGTGTGCGTTTTCAATATGATAATTGTCGCCCTGGCCATATAGGTTTGTGGGCATAGCACTAATAAAATTACATCCGTACTGAAACCGAAAGGATTCGCACATTTTAATCCCAGCAATCTTGGCGATTGCATATGGTTCATTAGTAGCTTCCAATGGCCCAGTTAACAGGTATTCTTCTTTAATTGGCTGTTGGGCCAACCTGGGATAAATGCAGGAACTACCCAAAAACAGAAGCTTCTTTACAGAAAAGGTATGAGCAGCGTGTATCACGTTTGCTTCTATCATGATGTTGTCATAAATAAACTCAGCCTTATAGGCGTTGTTGGCATATATGCCACCAACCTTTGCCGCTGCCAGAAAGACATACTCAGGGCGCTCGAGCTCAAAAAATCTATTCACATCATATTGATTGCGCAGATCCAGCTCTTTGGAAGACCTGACAACAATGTTTGAAAAACACCGATCCGCCAGGGTCCTTACAATAGCTGCCCCCACCATCCCTCCGTGTCCGGCAACAAATATTTTGGCTGTTAGTTCCATTATTTGTTCAATTGAAATGTCTGATAACCCGACCTATTCAGCACCAGTTCTTTCCTAAATAGCTCGATGTCTGATTTTACCATCTCTTCGGCAAGTTCATTCAACGTATATCTGGGACACCACCCTAACATATTTTTAGCTTTAGTAGCATCTCCCTGAAGTAAATCTACTTCAGTTGGGCGGAAATACTTAGAATCAACTTCAACAACAATATCTCCTACTGCCACATTACAATCCGGAGCAATTACCTTCTCTGCAATACCAACTTCATTTAACCCGCTGCCGTAGAAACCAACAACAATACCTGCATGTTCAAAAGCAAGCTTAACGAATTCGCGGATGGAAGTTGTAATGCCGGACGCAATTACAAAATCGTCGGGTTCCGGCTGCTGCAGCATCAGCCACATTGCCTCTACAAAGTCTCTGGCATGACCCCAGTCCCTCTGAGCATTTAGATTCCCAAGCCAGATTTTCTTTTTCAACCCTAAAACTATTTCAGCTATACCGCGGGTAATTTTCCGGGTAACAAAAGTCTCTCCTCGCAGCGGGCTTTCATGATTGAACAATATACCATTACAGACATACATACCATATGCCTCCCGATAGTTTACTGTAATCCAGTAGGCATAGAGTTTTGCAATCCCATAAGGCGAACGCGGATAGAATGGCGTCTTTTCGGTTTGGGGCACCTCATGCACTTTGCCGAACATCTCCGATGTCGAAGCCTGGTACAACCGGGTTTTCTTTTCAAAACCAAGTAACCGAATTGCTTCCAAAATCCGCAGTGCCCCCACCCCATTGGTATTAACCACATATTCAGGCTCATCAAAACTAACTTTAACATGGCTCATTGCACCCAAATTATAAATTTCATCAGGCTCAACTTCTTTGATAATCCGAATAACGTTGGTTGAATCAGTAAGATCACCATAATGCAATCTGAATCGACTATCCTTTTCATGAGGATCTGCGTATAGATGGTCTATTCTTGAGGTATTAATTACCGAGGTTCTCCTCTTCAGACCATGAACTTCATATCCTTTTTCCAGCAACAATTCAGCCAGGTATGCTCCATCCTGACCGGTAATACCTGTAATCAAAGCTTTTTTCATCATCAATTTAGACTTTTACTATATTTATTTCAATAAAGGCAACACATTAATCTGTTTTAGGAGTTCTATTTACAACGCCTGATACTATCAATGTTCCGTTTGCTTAAAGCACGTATCATTTTAAGGACAGACTAAACACTACCTCATAAAAACATTATTGTATCCTATTTTCTTCAATCCAGTAACATAGTAACCGGCCCTAGTCAGTGTTTCAATATTAAGTATCTCAATTACATAGTCTATTCCTACCTGAGTAACTGTTACACTGGTATTAAGCGCCTTTTCTATCTTAAGTTTATTCTTTTCAGCTTCCTTCTTAGTTGCGTATGCAGATATAGTAATTGAATGGCGGATTGCGATGTTTTGGTTTTGTTCATTTCTATTATCTGATTTTGAAGACTCCCGCGCACCAGAATTCCCAGTTCCGGAGACTCCAGGCTGATTTACTATGTTCTTTTCACTTCCATTTCCATCTTTTTGATTGACCGCTATTGATTTGTTCTCAACAGAAGTATCCACCGCAGGCACCAACGAAAGTTGTACTGTATCTATTTTAGCTGCATTAGCCTTTTCATCATACTGGTTGTTAACGTTGTGTTTTGAAGCTCTGCCCAAAAATGAATATCTCAATCCAACTGAACCACAAAATGCAGCTATATCATA
>OMJB01000001.1 GCA_900299255.1 Sphingobacteriales bacterium | reverse complement strand
TATCTGCCGAACGGGCGGGCAGTGTGCAGGCATACCTGCTGTCCAAAGGCTTCAGTAAAAGCGATATCACGCTTTGCACGGGCAAAGGGCAGATACAACGGCCGGGTATGACCGGCGTTAACGGATATGCCCCTGACAGGAAGGTGCAGATTGTTACGCAGGGCGGGCCGCACGATGGTTTCTATTTCTTTTATCTGTTTATACTCATCACGCACATTTTTCTGGCCACTGTTATACTGCCGTTCATTCTGTTTACGGCATATCGTGCATTGAGCGGCGATTACCAGAAGCACAAAAAACTGGCCAGGTATACATGGCCGCTGTGGCTGTATGTAAGCATCACCGGTGTGCTGGTGTACTGGCTCATCAGCCCTTACTATGTACCCCATCTGTAGCAGCTCAGTTTGTTGTTGAGCGGTGCCGCTTAGTTGTATCCTTCTATTTCGATACCGTATTTGTACAGTAGCCCCGGTATTCCGGTAAGCGAGAATTTTGCCTTTTTTATTCGGTTCTTTTCCGGGTCTATCGAGTAGTTGAGAGCCGTACTCAGGTTAGCTTTTTCAAGGTTGGTATTGTCAAACAAAGCCCCTGTTAAGTCGCAGTTGCTCAGTACTGCACCGGTCAGGTCGCAGCCTGTAAAATCAGTTTCCCTTAGTTCGGTATCAGCAAATTGCACCTTCTTCATTTTGGTGCCGTAGAACGATGAATGGTTAACAATGCAGCCGGATAAGCTGAACGATAATCTGAATTCGTTGCAGTCCTCAAAATGCAGCCCCAGCATTTTGCATCCGCTAAACTGCACATCCCTCAGCACGGCCTTCTTCAGTTTAGCCAGGCTCAGGTTCGAATCCGTGAAGCGGCACTGATCAAATACCGCGCCCGACAAATCAGCGCCCGAAAAATCGCAGTTGATAAAAGTGCAGTGTTCAAATTCATCCCCGGCAGGCGGCGCGGTGGTGAAGTCCTGTTTTTCAAAAGTTTGGTTCTGGTATAGCTGATTCATACTTCGTATTCCAAAATTACCCGAAATAATTCAGTTGTTGTGCTGACAACTTTTTCCCGCCATCAACCAGTCTCTGCTTTCCGCCAGAGGTTGGCGTCCTAGCCAACGACAGTCCCGCCGTTGTTGGCGTCCACGCCAACAACAAAAGTTGATGGATGTACTCTCTTGCGCTTAGCTCCGGCATTAGTATGTGGTATAGCTATCGCGCTCTCACTGGTTTAAGACTGTGTCTTAAATCAGCAATAGAATGAAGAGCCTGTCCGGCAACCCTTGCACTTATGCCCAATGAACGTTCTAATGCCCACCACTCGAAATACACTTGGTGTTATCTTTGCAATAAAAATACATGAGCAACTTAAGCCTTGCTAGGGCACTAAATATCAGTGTTGTACAAAGTCGTCAGAGCTTGTGTAAAATATTGATGGTGTGCTTTACTTTACTGCTTGCTGCCTGTGGCAACAGCACTACGGTACAACCGGCCATTTCACAGGCTGATACTGCACAAAAGCCTACAACGGTAAAAGCAGAGCCAACAGACACCACTGCCGATTTGGAATACAGTACCCGGTTCGTACTGATAGCTGATACCGGCACTGATTATGCCGCCCTCGACAGGCAAATGTACCGGTTGGGCCACAACACCGGCATTAAAGTAGATACCCTGAACAGGTATTACGATAAGGCTAAAAAGGATATAGTGGTTGCAGAAAATGATGACGACGAAATGTACAGGGGCGAGTACTTTCCGAGACGGGACGGCGACGATTATCTGAGCATAGAGCACACCAGCCTGTTTGATACTGCTGCAAAGCAAGCAAACTTGTGTATTGTAGCCGGCCTGTTCGAATCAAGGAAGAGCGCAGATTCACTGTTGCCTTTTATAAAACGCAATGCCACAAGGGCATTCGTTATACAGGCCAGAGTCTACGAGGGCTGCATGCATTAGCAGCCTGTTTCAGGCATGTCGCTCAACACACGGCATGGGTTCCAGCGCAATCCAGCTTAGCAAAACCTACAGCACCTGCGCTATCAGAAACTTCAGGTATTGTGTCGATGGTACATTCCACAGAATAGGGTGGTCTGCCGCCTGAGTGCGCCATTCCACCTGCCGTAGAGTGCGGCGGGCATCTTTGGCGGCATCGCCTATTACATTCAGAAACATCTCCGGTGTCACCAGATTGGTACACGATGCTGTTACCAGAAAACCACCCGGCTTTATCAGTTTCATAGCCCGCAGGTTCACCTCCTTGTAGCCGGTAACTGCTTTCTGTATGTTCTCCCTGCTCTTGGTAAATGCCGGCGGGTCCAGCATCACGGTATCGTATCGCTTGCCTTCCTTAGCCCACTGTTTCAGTACATCAAAAGCGTTCACTGCGTCAAACGAGCATATGTTTTCATAGCCATTGAGCTCGGCATTGCGGCGCGCTGTAGCCACCGCATGCTCTGATATATCCAGCCCCAGTACACTCTTTGCGCCATAATGGGCTGCGTGCAATGAGAAGGTGCCTGTATAGCAGAATACCTCCAGCACATTGGCGTCCTTTACCACATGCTGTATGGCACGCCGGTTATCCTGCTGGTCCAGAAAGTAGCCCGTCTTCTGCCCGTTTTCAATATCCACATGAAATTTGAGCCCGTTCTCGTTTATGATGATATTGGTATCAAACGGTGCCGAGAGAAATCCCTTAATCTGCTCCATACCCTCTATGGTGCGCACAGGCACATCGTTGCGCTCATAAATTCCTTTCGGGCTGAAAAT